>VGSF01000016.1 GCA_016875165.1 Deltaproteobacteria bacterium | reverse complement strand
ACACTTGATTCCTTGAACCCTATTTTTTATCAATATTTTCTCTTGCTATATGCAAAGGAAAGCTTTAGAATATAAAATCTCTAACCTGCATAGGGCCAATCAACAAGAAAGAAATTTTATGGTTGCTTATCCTCCTAAAGTAAAGTTAATTGAATATATTTTGATCGCTCTAATTATCGGATTCTTTGTCATCCCCATGGTTGCCCTGTGTTTGTTCGATTGTAAAATCTTCCCACCCCAAAAGATTACTTCCATATTTCTTTTCTTCTTCAGATGAAACTACTGTCATTTTCAGCCTTTTTTAAAGTCCACTTCAGCGCTCACCAAAAATAACCCTTTTGTGCTCATATGGAATGACCCTTGAGATGCGCAGTGGATAAGTCGGCAATATTGATACGGAGGGGTTTTGAAGGTAGCCAGGCACGGGGACGAGGTGGAGGTTACAAAGGAAGAGAGCGGGGGACAATAGATCAAAGTCTCTCCGTCTGAAAGAAGTGAAATCTGCCCAGCCGGGGGACATTATCATCCTGGCGGGGATCGAAGATGTAGGGATCGGCGACACCATCTGCACCCGGGAGTTACCCAAGGCCCTGCCGCGGATTTCCGTCGATGATCCGACCATCTCTATGCTCTTCACCAGCAACACCTCTCCCCTGTCCGGAAAAGAAGGGCAGTATGTGCAATCCGGCAAGATCCGCGAGCGCCTTTATAAGGAATCCCTGCGCAACGTGGCCATTCGCATGGAAGATGCAGAACATGCGGACAGCTTCATCGTGAAAGGCCGCGGGGAGTTTCAAATGGCCATCTTGATCGAGACCATGCGGCGGGAGGGATTTGAACTCATGGTCGGCCGCCCCCAGGTCATCTATAAGCGGAGATCCGGGAAGATCCTGGAGCCAATCGAATACCTCTTCATCGACTGCGACGAGAACTTTATCGGAGTAGTCTCTGAAAAACTCTCCCGGCGCAAAGGGCGCATGGCTAACCTGGTGAACCACGGTACCGGCCGTGTGCGCATCGAGTTCACCATCCCTTCCCGCTCCCTGATCGGCTACTGCAATGAATTCCTGACTGACACGAAGGGAACCGGGATCATGAACTCCTACCTGAAAGGCTACGAAGAGTATCGCGGGGAGTTCCCGCTGCGCATGACCGGATCCCTGGTCTCCGATCGGCAGGGGGAGACTGTGTCCTATGCCCTCTTCAACCTGGAGCCCCGGGGCACCCTCTTTTTGACGCCCGGAGAGCCGGTCTATGAGGGGATGATCATCGGGGAGCACAACCGGGAGAATGATCTCAATGTCAATCCGTGTAAGATGAAGAAAATGACCAACATGCGCGCATCCAATAAAGACGACAGCATACAACTCACCCCGGTTACCCCGTTAACCCTGGAGAGGGCCATTGAGTTCATCAAAGACGACGAGATGGTGGAAATCACCCCCCGCAGTCTTCGCCTACGCAAGACGACCCTCTCCGTCGAGAAGAGGCACCGGTTACGGGCAGAGAAGCTGAGCATGGCCTAACATCAGAAGGCGCCCCTCCTAAAAAGAGATCTTGCTGATAGGCAGGGGCTCCTGCGTTCTCTGTGGTTAAAAGAGTTCTTTACCGGCTGAGCATGAAGCGGCGCATGCTGATGTTCATCAGGATTCCGATGCCCATCCAAGTTGTAATGGCCGAAGTTCCGCCGGGAAAAGGATCCGGAATGCCAAGAAGGAGTATTTGGCATACGTTGATGCGGGGGTAGAGCAGGGGCGTTGTCGGGATCTCGTTGGAGGGGGGTTGGTTCGTAGCCTTGGCGGCTGGGCAGAAGCGGAGAAATTAAGGTTGAGGGAGCAAGACCATATCAAGAGTGATGAGCGGATATTGGGGGATTCGATTTTTGTGGATTCGGTCCTTGGGCAGGCGGAGGAGCATTACGCGCGGCAATGCGCGTTGAGAAGGCGGGGGTATAACCTGGAGAAAATTGCGGAAAGAGTTGCGGAGATTTATGGGATAAAGGTTGAGGAGGTTTTCGCGAGGGGGCGCCAGCAGCGGCGGGTCAGTGCACGGAGTCTATTTTGTTTCTGGGCGGTGCGGGAGTTGGGGAATTCCCTGGCGCCCTGGCCAGGCGGCTAAGAATGATCTCGGCGGGGGTTGGCTATGCCGTACAAAGGGGAGAGGCCAGAGCTCACGAGAATGGTATTCAGCTTATCCAATGAGATAATTAATTATTTAAGGGCGGCCCTCTTTAACTCTTTAATGATCTGCCAATTCCGTGCATAACCCTTTAATTTGTTGGGGCTGCCGTTTAAATACCCCTAATACCTGGACCTTTGTTTGAGTCTTCGCTGCCCTTCAGAATGGCTGTGTCTTTCATTTTTTTTCTCTTGTTCCCTTTCACTTTACTCTCCTCTTGCTATGTAACCCCACCCTGATTAATATTGCATGAATGGGAGTACCCTTAAAATTGACTTTTAAGCAGTTTTCTGATAAATTCTGATTATCTGATTATCAGAAAAAGGAGGAAATCCATGTTAGAGTTTATCGCCGCGCCAAAGACGGCCCGGATAAGAGCCCGAGGCCAGCTCACCATTCCGCAAGATATTCGAGAGGCGCTCAACCTGGATGAACATGCAAGCGTCAACATCTTTCGGGTGGGAAAAGTGCTGCTCATGACCCCCAAGAGATTACAACGAGCGTCGCTGAGCCGGGATGTAGAGAAGGAAATGAAGCGGGAAGGCCTGACCTTGAAGGATCTCCTTAAAGAATTAAAAGAGCAACGGAGGCTTTATTTTGCAGAGACCTACCCGCAGGATTAAAATTTTTGTGGATACTAACGTGCTGGTTGCTGGAATTGCCTCAGCAAGCGGAGCCTCGGCGGCGGTTTTGGATTTATGTGAGGCGGAAGTCATCCAGATGGTAATCAGCCGCCAGGTACTGATTGAAGGAGATCGAACCTTCTCGGCTAAGTTGTCCGGATTGGTTAGCGGTTTCCGTCAATTCATGCGAAATCTCAATCCCTTGATGGTCGAAGATCCCTCAAAGATGATGATGGACAGAGCCCGTACCATGATTGACCCCAAGGATGCCTCCATTTTAGCCGCAGCCTTGGAAGCCCAGGTAGATTTTTTGCTAACCCTCGATAAAAGGCATTTTCTTTCGCAATCAACTCGAAGCAAAATACCCATCAAAGTCATCACTCCATCTGAATTCCTACGGATCTTCGAGCGTTCTTGCCTTGAAGACGAATCTTGCCGGATCAATCCCCGGGGATGATCGTGCAGGGAGGTTATTTTTTTGTGTAATAATAGAAAAGCGCCAAGCCGAGTTTTATAAGAGTTCCTGATTCCAAGAAACGAAAGTCACTTTTCAAAAAAAAGATAGATTTACCCCTTCCTTCTCGAAACGAGTCTTACATCTCCATCCATAGCCGCATTCTTCCTCCGACTGGTTTGCACGAATGCGGTTTTCGGGTTTGCTCCCCAAAACCTCCTGTCCTCCGAAAAGCTTCTTGCGCACGGTCTCCCCCAGAATACAGACAGCTGCCCCGGCACGTAGTTCGCTATCACTAAATTGCCTGCCTGCCTTGATGGATAAGTTCCGCACCTTGAAGTACTGGTTTTCGGTCCCGGTGACGGTGGTCGACCAGTTTGCATTGCCGAATACGGCCGTGATGGAACGAGACGAAGCAGGGGCCACAGCGACAACCGAGCTGACGTCCCTGGCAATGGCTTCGGCATCCTTCAGCTTGAATGGGGAAGCGGTGGATGTTTGGCCGGGACCCAAGCGCTTTCCCGGAGTCACCATCAATAGATTACTACCCAGGCTGGCAATCTGTTCCGTGACCTGAACGGTGGCGCCCCCGCCGATGGTCACCATGGTAATGACTGCGCCTACCCCAATCACGATACCCAGCATGGTCAGGAACGAACGCATGATATTGCGCCTGATCTCACGCAGAGCCAGGAGAATCGTGTTCCATATCATTAGGATTCCCTCCCGTTGCGCTCATCCGACTCGACCAGACCGTCCCGAAAACGGACGATGCGCTTCGCATAGGCCGCCATGTCCGGCTCATGGGTGATCATGACAATAGTGATTCCCTGGTCGTGATTTAGAGAGGTGAGCAATTCCATGATCTCCCGGCTGCGGGCGGTATCCAGGTTGCCCGTGGGTTCGTCCGCCAACAGCATTGCGGGCCCTGTGACGATGGCGCGGGCGATGGCGACCCGCTGTTGCTGACCGACCGAGAGTTCGCCAGGGGTATGGGTTTCCCATCCCTTGAGACCCACTGTCTCCAGAGCTTGAAGGGCGCGGGCCCGTCGTTCCCCGGCCGGGGCGCCGCGATAAATCAAGGGCAGTTCCACGTTCTCCAGCGCCGAGGTACGGTTTAACAGGTTAAACCCCTGAAATACAAACCCCTGGTAGTGGCGGCGCAAGAGTGCCAGTTGATTGCGGGCCAGTCCACCCACTTCGACCCCCTTAAACATATAAGACCCAGCGGTTGGAGTATCCAGACAGCCCAGGATGTTTAGGTAGGTGGACTTCCCCGACCCGCTCGGACCCATCACCGCCAAGAACTCGCCCTCGTTAATGATAAGATCAATGCCGCGCAGTGCCTCCACAGCTCCCTGCCCTTCACCATAGACTTTGGTTACTCCTTTGGACACGATCAGGGGATGGTCAGGGTGATTGTTTGTCGGGTATGGATCGTCGGTTTTCATTTGCCCGTCTCCGCAATATCGACCACCGCTGCCATCCCGGCTTTGATGTCGCCGGCCGCTACTTCGGTCATGATTCCATTTGTCGCCCCGATGGTAATAGGGACAGCGGAGAGCTTCCCCTCTTTTAGCGTCCATACGCGCTGTTGTTTTTTGTTGGTTGTTGCTTCCTCGATCGGTTTGGATGGCGAGCTGGGGGGGCGCGGAAGCAAGGCACCGACCAAGCCACTGGAAGACTTTTTTTCTTCCTGTACCGGCGGGGTAAAGCGCAGCGCGGCGTTGGGAACCAAGGTGACTTTTTCGACTTTCTTGACTGTGATATCCGCGGTGGCTGTCATGCCGGGCCGCAGGGACAAATCCGAATTGTCCACTTTTAGCACAGTTTCGTAGGTTACGACTCCCTCCGTGGTCTTGGAGCCATAACGGGCCTGGGTGATCCGTGCCTGGAAGGAACGTCCGGGATAGGCGTTTATGCTGAATGTGGCCGTCTGGCCTTCCCGCACTTGGCCCACATCGGCCTCGTCCACATCGACATGCAATTCCATTTGGGTCAAGTCCTCGGCCAGGGTGAAGAGCACCGGGGCTTGAAAGGATGCGGCCACTGTCTGTCCGGGTTCCGCGCTACGGGTGAGGACGATGCCGTTGATAGGCGAGCGGATGACCGACTTGGATAGGTCCGTTTCATTGGCTTCCAGGGCGGCCTGAGCCTGGGAGACTGCCGCCTTGGCACTGACTTCATCGGCCTCTGCCCGCTCGAGTGCCGCCTCTGCCGCATCGATCTCGGACTGCGATGGCACCTTGTTATTGCTCAACTCCCGCACCTTTTGGAATTGCCTGAGTTTACTGCGCGTCTCCTTGACGGTCGCCTGGGCCTGCAAGACCTTTCCTTTTGCCGATTCCAGGGCCGCTTTGGATTGCATTACTTGAGCTTGAAGCTTCGAGGTGTCGAGTGTTGCCAGCACCTGCCCGACCTTCACCCTGTCATTGTAGTCTACGGCCACAGTTTTGATGATCCCGGACAGCTCGCTGCTCACATCAACCTTGTTGGTTGGCTGCAGGGTGCCTGTGGCAGTTACGATGACCGTGAGATTTCCGATCTGTACTTCCTGGGTTTTATATTGGAGTGCTTTGGATGTTTCCGTTAGCTTCCAGATCACAACCGCGGTCATCGCCGCTGCCGTAAGAAGGACCACGATGATCCATTTCTTCAGACTTTTTCTACGCTTTGACGGCTCATCAATTTTCAAGGTCTGCGCGACATCGGATACTGCATTGGGCTTCGACTTCATTTCTCATCTCCATGTGAAAAGCTATTTCTTCTCGTTTTGGGCCAAAGACGTCCATCCACCACCTAAGGCCTTGTACAGGCGGACAAGGTTCGAAGTAACCGTTCCGTCGCTTTGGGCTAATTGGTCCTGGAACGACAAAAGCGAGCGCTGCGCATCCAGCACATTGCTGAAATCAGCCAGCCCTGCTTTATATTTGTACTGAGCAAGATCAACCGCCCGTTGCGCCGCCCGAGTCGTCTCGGTTAAGGACTGCCTGCGGTTCTGCTCCTCGGCGTAAGCCACGATGGCGTTTTCCACCTCTTCCAAGGCGCTGAGCACGGCAGCTTCATATGCGATGAAATACTGCTCCTGCAGGGCCGATTGGACTTCGATATTTTGGCGGATGGCGCCGACGTCGAAAATCCGCCAAGTGATGCTGGGGCCGCCGCTGAGGGTCCTACTGCCGGAGGAGACAAGATTACCGGAAGAGAAGGCCTCAAGCCCGATCGACCCGCTCAGCTTAAATTTGGGGTAGAGATCTGCCGTGGCCACACCAATCCTCGCTGTTTGAGCTGCCAGCTCGCGTTCGGTTCGGCGCACGTCAGGTCGTCGCCGCAAGACATCCGCCGGGACCCCGACGGCAACCTCCAGGGGAGTAACCGGTAGAGGTTTGTATTGCTCCAGTTCCGTGTGTACCGTGCCCGGTTGTTCACCCAGGAGCACAGCAATGCGGTTCATGGCCTGTTCCGACCCGGTGCGCAGGGTCGGTATTTGGGAACGAGTGTTCTCAAGGTTATAGCGGGCCTGCTCCACGGCCAGTCCATCGCTCAACCCCGCTTCAAACCGCCATAAAGTCAAACAGCCCAAGATGTTTTTATCCGGGTTTACCAATCTCTGCCCACATTCAAAGGCAAGAGTAATTTCAGTCAATGGGTGTCTTCCATAGCCGTGAAAACCTGTTATGATTATTGGCGGAAAACCTATAGATCCCAGGAAGTTTCGATGAGTTCGCTCTCGGAAAAACACCAGAATTGGCTTGAGGAGGCGGTCTCGGATCCATCGGAATCTTCCCTCGATGAAAAAGTAACTCAAAAAGAAGGTATGGAATTGTTGGATTGGGCCATGGGGCAAATGTCTCCCGGAGACCGAATGGTTCTGGAATTGGTTTATCTGGAAGGACGATCGGGAAAGGAAGCGGCGAATATTTTGGGGTGGAGCCTTGCCAACGTAAAGATTCGATCCTTTCGTTCCCGCCGAAAGCTTGAAAAGCTTTTGTCCGGTTTCATGAAAAAGTAGGGGGTAAGATGAAAGCCGTCAAGAAGGAGAACCGCGACAGTATCCGCAAGGCGCTGACAGCCGTCTATTACGAAAAGGAGAAAGGCGAAGTGGGGAAGCATTGGCAATCCAGAGTAATGGGCCAAATCCAGACTCTCGGACCCCTGAACCTCACGGGAAACTATTTTGAGCTTTTCGAGCGCTCTCGCGGACCGATCCCTTCTGAGCGTATTCCGCCTGGGAAAAAGTAGAAGCCCTGCTTAAAGTGAAGGATCGGGTTATCTGATTACTCCAGACAAAGAAATCAGGGTACACCAAATTCGGGAGGCAGTAAGCCCAGGGCAAAAAAGCGGTCTGAAAGCGAAAAACCAGAACCCCGACAATTTCCCTTCCTGAATGAAGAAAGAAGGAACCTCCAATAGACTATTGAAAAGCGCCTTTGTCTTGCCCCAGTTGGAAATGGAGTGTTCCGCCGTTATTATAAGTAACTGTACTTTTCAACCGGTATTTTGAAATCACAATAGAAATATTCCAAGTGGGAAGCAATCAAATATCTTGAGGTATCTGCTGAAATAAACTCTTACGGAATTAAGCAATGGCCTTAAAAGAAGAACTTGAAAAGGCAGGTATTTGGTTGTTCAGGTGGCGGAGTTATCTGCCTTTGCTTTTGACGGGTATTTTTTTAGTTGGTCTGAGGGATTTTGATTATCCGGGTCATAATCATGACTGGGATTTGCTCTGGGAAACATTTTGCCTGCTTGTCTCCTTTTTTGGTTTGGGTATCCGTGTTTATGTTGTTGGTCATACTCCAGAAGGAACATCGGGTCGAAATACAGGTGAGCAGAAAACAGTGTCTTTGAATGTCGCGGGTCTTTATTCAATAGTAAGACATCCTCTCTATTTGGGCAATTTCTTCATTTGGCTCGGTATTTCGTTGTTGGTTCGGTTGTGGTGGCTAAGTCTTCTGTGTGCTCTCATTTTCTGGCTTTATTACGAAAGAATTATGTTTGCCGAAGAAGAGTTTTTAAGAAATAAATTCGCCAGAGAATTTGAAGAATGGTCAAATAACACTCCCTGCTTTATCCCAAGATTTAATAAATGGAAACGGCCAACTATCTCCTTTTCATTACGTAAGGCACTGAAAGATGAATACTCTGGTTTCTTTGCGATTATCGCTTCCTTTACTTTTCTTGAAGTTGTTGGCGATATAATTATAAAAGGAACTCTTAAGCTGGATTTGCAAAGGGTCATTATATTCTTTATAGGTTTGTCAACCTATCTGATCTTGCGAACTTTAAAGAAAAAAGGGCTGCTTACATCCACCTGAAGCGAGGTATTTGATTGCCTTCGCCTAATGAATTGTCAATGGATCCAGCAGACGGATTTTTTCTACTGTTGGGCCAACTAAATATTATTATAACCCCAAACCATCTAAACAACAATTTTGATGATTTTGAGCAACGCGCCTAATTCATCTCTGCGACCTCTGCGTTCTCTGTGGTTAAAAGAGTTCTTTACCGGCTGAGCATGAAGCGGCGCATGCTGATGTTCATCAGGATTCCGATGCCCATCCAAGTTGTAATGGCCGAAGTTCCGCCATAGCTTAATAACGGAAGCGGCACACCTACCACCGGAACGATTCCCACCACCATTCCTAAGTTGACGAAAGACTGCCAGAAGAGCATGGCGCTTACCCCGATAGCCAGAATCGCGCCTGCCCGATCTTTGGAAGTCTGGGCAATTTTCAATCCTCGGGAGATGAGCAGCAACAAAAGGAAGAGCAGGAAGAAAGAGCCCATGAATCCCCATTCCTCAGCCACAACCGAGAAGATGAAGTCGGTGTGCTGTTCCGGTAAAAAGTGAAGCTGGCTTTGGGTTCCTTTCAGGAACCCTTTGCCGAAAAAGGTCCCTGAGCCGACGGCGATTTTGGACTGGATGATGTGGTAACCCGTCTTCAGCGGGTCAAGGTCCGGATTGAGAAAAGTCAGCAGGCGCGTTTTCTGGTAATCTTTGAGAAAAAGCCAGAGAACTGGAGCAAGAGCGGCGCATCCCACCCCCAGCGTTATCCAGGTCCGCAGACGCAGACCTATGAAGGCAAGGATAGAAGCGTAGATCAAAATCAGCAAAACGACGGTTCCCAGATCGGGTTGTTTGAAAACCAGGAAAACCGGAAAACCGAGAATGAGAAAGGGAACGAGTAAGTTCTTAAGCCCATAACCATGGGGATTATCATCCTCGGTGAAAAAGCGGGTTAAGGCAAGGATCAGGCCGATCTTGGCCAATTCGGAAGGCTGAAAGGAAATGAAGCCAAGCTGCAGCCAGCGCTGTGAGCCGGAAGTGGTGCGGCCAAAAAACATAACCAGGATTAGAAGAAAAAGGCAGAAGAGAAAGAAGGGATAAGCGTAACGGACAAAAGTGCGATAATCGAAGTACAGGATTAAAAACATCAATCCCATTCCCAGGATAAGCCAATAAATCTGCTTCAGGTAAAGCGGTTTAAGATGGCCAGTCTGGAGAAGGGTAGAGCTGTAAATGTTGATAACGCCGAAGACCGAGATGAAAACCACAGTCGCCAGAAGCGTCCAGTCGAAATTCATGAGGAGACGCCGATCCAACATAATTTATCTTCCTTTATCTTCCTTCAGGCCTGTCGTCAATGGGTTTAAAGGCTACCTGTAACGGCGAAGGATGTTTGTCTTTCTGCCGCAGGTAATATTTTTCCAGCACTTTCTTGGCCACAGGGGCGGCAGCCGCGCCTCCATGGCCCCCGTGTTCGATAAGGACAACAACGGTAATCCGGGGGTGGTAGGCCGGGGCAAAGCAAGCAAACCAGGCGTGATCCTGATGCTCCGGCAGGTTTAATTCTCCCCGCCCTTCCCTTCGTTGCACTACCTGGGCCGTACCCGTCTTGCCGGCCACATTGAACCCATCGATACGGGCCCGGCCACCCGTGCCGCCGGGTGAATTCACCACTCCCCACAGGCTTTCCCGGATGACCTCGAGGGTTTCCGGCGAGACATGGAGGATTTTCCCCTCCACCGGCGGGAATTCCTTCAGGGTTTCCCCATGGGGAGCCTTGACGGATTGGACGACCCGGGGGCGGTATAATCTTCCGCCGTTGGCCACGGCCGAAAGGGCGCTGGCCACCTGCAAAGGGGTGGTCAAATTAAAACCCTGGCCGATGGCGACGGATAGATTTTCGCCGGCCTGCCAGGGAATTCGAAAGC
Organism: Deltaproteobacteria bacterium; assembly: GCA_016875165.1. Taxonomy (GTDB): domain Bacteria; phylum Desulfobacterota; class SM23-61; order SM23-61; family SM23-61; genus JAHJQK01. Next base: position 60,308 of record VGSF01000016.1, on the reverse strand, counting down.
GCTTCATCTTCCAGGCAGAGGTGGGAACGAGCCCCGGTTTCTCGTGCCCGAGGGGAAAACCGGTGGCTTTACCCAGGCCTAATCCAAAAGCGTATTTGGCGATGCGATCTACCCCCAGACGCAGGCCGAGGTTATAAAAATAAACGTCGCAGGATTCGATAATGGCCCGTCGCAGGTTGACACGCCCATGGCCCTCTTTTTTCCAGCAGAGGTAATCGCGGTTGCCGAAGGGAAAGGCGCCCGGACAGTGAAAAGTGGTTTCGGGGGTTATTATTTTTTCTTCCAGCCCGGCGATGGCCGTAACGATCTTATAGACCGAGGCTGGAGGATATTGTCCCTGGGTGGCTCGATTCTGCAGGGGGGAGGAGGGGTTCCCGGTGATTTTTTTCCAGTTTTCCGGGGAGATGCCGCGGGCAAAAAGGTTGGGGTCAAAATCGGGTTTGCTTGCCATAGCCAGGATGTCACCGTTTTGGGGATCCATGGCTACCAAGGCTCCCTTCTTTCCGGCCATGGCCCCCTCCGCCGCTTTTTGCAATTCCAAATCGAGGGTGAGGAAAAGGTTATTCCCGGGATTCGGCTCCAGATTTCCCAGGACCCTCATTTTTCGCCCCAAGGCGTTGACCTCGATCTGCCGCCCCCCGTTTTCTCCCATCAGGTCCGTTTCAAAATTTTGTTCAATCCCGTATTTTCCCACAAAGTGGCCAATCTTGTGGTTGATGAACTCCTCCTGTTCTAATTCTTCAGGGCTGATTTCACCAAGATAGCCAATGAGGTGCGCGGCCAGATTTTCATAAGAATAGTTCCGCCGGATAACCATATCAACCATAACCCCCGGCAGGTCGAGGCGCCGGGTTTCTACCATAGCCAGATCCTCCCGGGTGATATCGGTTTTGATTTTTAAGGGACGGGCCGGAGAAAACCCTTGGGCTGCTTCGATCTTGGCTTGCAGTCTTTCAGGGTTTAAGGATACAGCCCGGCTTAACGCAGGGATCAGCGCGGGCATGTCCGGGACATCCTGGGGGAAAAGAGAGACATCGAAAGATGGAAAACTGTCCACCAGCGGGATTCCTTCACGGTCATAAATGATGCCCCGGGGGGCGGCGATTTCCTGGATGCGGATGCGGTTGTTCTCCGAGAGATCCTTAAAATAATCTCCCTTTATGATTTGCAGGTGCCAGAGCCGGGCGAAGATTAAGGAGAAAGCCACGATGATGACAATGTTGGCATAAACAAAGGCCGGCTTGGTTTCCGAGGCGCTGTTTTTATCCAGTTTCAGTCTCATGTCTATTCTACCGGTGACAAAGGTTTCAACCCCGGAAGGGCAGTGATCTTTTTAAAAAGTCCGAAAAGGGGCCAGCAGGCGGCGCAAGTAATCATGGCCTGAGGCAGAATCCAGCTAAGCGCCGGAAGAGAAAAACTTTCCATTATTCCTAAGGCGGGGGGCAGAAGAATCAGAAGGAAAAGCTGGAAGAAAAGGGCCAGGGCAACCAGGCCCATCCGGGCCGCGACCGTCTCCCCAATAATCAAGACCTTGCCCAGGAGCTTGATAAGGAAGAAAATGCCCAGGTAGATTAGGGGAAATAGGCCGAGAGGACTACCCGAAAAAGTATCATAAAAGAGGCCGCAGGAAAAAACCAAAATCGCCCCGGTTATCAAAGAGGGAGAAGCGCCCAGGTAGGTTATAAAAATTAACATCAGGTCCGGCTTCAAAAAACCGGGAAAGATCTCGCTTATCACCGCTGACTGGAAAATAAGCAAAAAATAGGAAATGAGCAGAAGGATCAGAAAACGAAACATGGTCAGTTTTACCCCTGGCTGTAAAGACCTTCCGCCACAAACTCAACGCGGGGGAAGGTAAAGTAATGCTTAAAACAGGCAGCGAGATTTTGGGGGATGGAACCCTTGCTGCTTAAGATATAAATTCGCGGAGGGGCGAAAAAAATTTCATCCGCAATCTTTTGAATCGGCGCTAACGGCTCTATTGCTTTAGTTCTTCGGGAAAGCCGCTCGGCTTCGAAAATGGGGACGATCTTGTCCATCAACCGTAATTCTGTGTCCACAAAAAAAAGGGCGACCTGGGGGATTAAATCCTTAAGTCGGCTAAAAAACTCGTGAACCTCAACGCCTTCGATGTTTTTCGGAGGAGAAGATTTGACTTCCAGGTAGAGCAGGCGGCCTTCCAGGGAAGCGATGACGTCGTAGTCTCCGCCGAAGCTGGTTCCTTTACAACGCAGTCCGTAAAGGGCAGGGCAGGAGAATTCTTTCCGCAGCATTTCAGCCATGAACCACTCGAGGGTGGCCCCAAGGCTGGCTGTGTTGAGCGGCCACAAACGATATTTGTTCCTTCCAACAGATTCCACCAGACCCAATTCGACGAGAAAACTAATATATTTCTTCCCGGTTTCCGGAGAAGAAAAACGAACAACCTCGGAAATCATGAAGGGGCCTTTACGGAGAAGTATCTCCCGGAGAAAGAGGCGGAAGGAATATTTTTTGAATAGTTCATAGAATTTTTCTTTTTCCCGAAAAGCAGGAGGGAAGATGAGGTGGTGAGCGGGGTTTTCGCGGTAAGGGACCAGCCCGCGCCGCCTCAACATTCCTCTCAATTCGGAAAGGCCCTGGGCATCACTTTCCTTTAGAGATTGCACATCTTCGCGTAATGCCCGGATTTCTTTTTGCAGTCGTTTCAGGATGAGATGAATTTCTTTTTCTGTCATGATAAAGAAAATGTAAGTGTAAATTTCAGGTGAGTGGATAAAAGACGATTATAACAATTCACACTATTTTTCTTAATATACAACCACTTAGGAGGAAAAACAAGCGATTCATTTTTTCCAGAATTCCGGGATTAGCAGAACCAGAAGGGTGTAAATTTCCAAACGCCCCAGAAGCATGCAGGCGGTTAAAATCCATTTCGCGGGTATGGAGAGGTGGGCAAAGTTTTCCGCAGGGCCCACGGTCCCCAGACCCGGCCCTACGTTGCCGAGAGTAGCGGCGACCGCAGAGATCGAGGTCAGCAAGTCTGAGCCCAGCAGGGATAGCGCCAGAGATGCCACGGCGAAGATGAAAAGGTATAGGAAAAAGAGGCCCCAGATGCCGCTTAGCGTATCCGGTGAAATGACTTTCCCGCCCAGCTTGACCGGGAGCACTGCCCGAGGATGGATGAGCTTGCGGAGCTCTTGGAACCCCTGTTTCAGCAGGATATAGATGCGCACGCACTTGATCGCTCCACCCGTAGAACCTGCGCATCCACCGATGAACATCAGGGTAAAGAGAAGGTACTGGGAGAAGAATGGCCAGTTTTCGAAATCAGCGGTGGAAAAGCCAGTAGTGGTCAAGATGGAAACTACCTGGAAGATGGCCAGGCGGAAGGCCTGGAAGAACTCCTTCTGGATACTCAACCATAAGTTTAAAGAGATGAAGAGGGTTGCCAACAGAACTACAGAGGTGTAAAAACAAAATTCTGTATCCCGCCAGAAAACTTTTACATTCCCTTTCAGAAACCGGTAGTGCAGAGCGAAATTGGCCCCGGCCAGAAACATAAAAAATGTTATGGCGTACTCGAGAAAAGGGCTTTGATAAAATTCGATGCTTTGATTCTTGGGCGAGAACCCGCCTGTGGCCATGGTGGAGAAAGTGTGACACAAGGCATCGAAAAGATTCATGCCGCCAAGAAGCAGAGTGAGGACCTCGGCGGCTGAAAAAAGAACATAAACTTCCCACAGAATTCGCGCCGTTTGGGCGATCCGGGGCCGTAATTTATCGGTAGTGGGTCCGGGAACTTCGGCCCTATAAAGCTGCATTCCCCCAACTCCCAGGAAAGGGAGGATAGCCAGGGAGAGAAGGATGATCCCCATCCCGCCCAGCCACTGGGTCAGGTTGCGCCAAAAAAGTACGCTATAGGGGTGTTTTTGGATGTCGGTGAAGATCGTAGACCCGGTGGTCGTAAAACCGGAAGCGGCCTCAAAGCAGGCATCGGTCAGGGAAGCGAGGCTTCCGGTGAAAAGGTAAGGAAGGGCGCCAAAAAATGCGGCATTTATCCAGCCCAGAGCAACTATGGCAAAGCCATCGCGGTGAGTGAGTTCCCGGCTGGACCTCTTGAAGATGAGCATCATGAAAAGGCCGCTTAGCGCTGTTGCGGCGATGGAAAGGAGGAAACCCCGGGTGTGCGGCTCACCGTAAATCCAGTTTACCAATAGGGGGAGGACCATGGTTCCGGCCAGGATCAGATTTAAAAATCCCAGCAGGTTTAGAAGGGTGGAAAAGGACACGTTTACCAGTACTCCAGCTTAACCATCAAGGCTTTTTCCACTTCGGGGATGGCTGTGGTCAGGGCAAAGATCATCACCCGATCCCCGGGCTGAATCACCGTCGATCCATCGGGAATGATCACTTCCGCACCCCGAACCAGAGCTCCGATGATGGCTTCCTTGGGAAACTTGATTTCCCTAAGCGGCCGGCCCACAAGGTCGGAAGTTTCCAGGGCAATGACCTCAAAGGCTTCGGCGTTTTCCTCTGGGAGGGAGGAGACGGAGAGGACTTTGCCGCGGCGGATGAACTGCAGGATTTTATTGACTGCGGCCAGCCGGGGGCTGATAACCACATCGATTCCGATGGAGTGGACAAGCCGTGAGTAGGCCACTTTGTTGATTAAGGTCATGACCCGGCGGGTGCCCATTTTTTTAGCCAGCAAAGAGATCATGACATTGTCCTCATCGTCTTCGGTAACAGCGATGAAAACATCCATTTCGCTCACGTTTTCTTCGAGGAGGATGTCTTGGTAGGTGGCATCCCCCCGGAGAACGATCGCCTTTTGGCATTTTTCGGCGATTTCCATACAGCGGGCTTCATTCGGTTCGATGATCTTCACCTGGATTCCCTTTTCTTCCAGGTTTTTCGCCAGCTGCAATCCGATCAGTCCGCCCCCCAGGATCATTACCCGCTTGATGGCTGTATAGTTGTTCCCAAAAATCTTCAGCGCTTCCCTGGTCTTTTTCAACGGCATGACGGAAAAGATAAGGTCATTGGCGGCCAGAACATTATGCCCTTTGGGAATAAAAACTCTGTCCCCTTTTTGGATAGCCACAATCAATATGTTGGACTGGGGGTGCATTTCCCGAATTTCAGCCAGTGTCTTGCCCACCAGGGGACTCTCCGGAGATAAAGGGATGCCGACCATGCGAAGCTGCCCTTCGGCAAAGTCCACCACCTCCACCGCTCCGGGAACTTCCATGAGCTTTAAGATCATCTCCACCACTTCATGGTCCGGGTTGATGACGAAGTCGATGTCCAGATGTTCCTTGTCAAAAAGCGGAAAAAGGTAAGAATATTCGGGGTCGCGCACGCGGGCAATCTTGATGGGCACGCGGTCCTGAACGCCGGCGACCAAACAGGAAATCATGTTGACTTCGTCGCTGTTGGTTACGGCGATGATCATTCCCGCTTCGGAAATCCCGGCCTGGCGGAGCAGGCTGATGCTCCCCCCGCTGCCATGGATGGCCTGAACGTCGAGGGTGCTCTGGACGCGGCGGATCTTATCCAGGTCGCGGTCGATAACCACCACGTCTTTCTTTTCCTGCGACAGGCGGTAAGCTAAATGATACCCGACTTCCCCCGCCCCGATGATGATGATGCTCATTTGATCCGCCGTTTTCTTGAGAGAGGATACGCTTCTCTGGGAAATTGAGAACTTGAAAATCATATTTTGAGCCCGATTCAATGTCAAGGTCAAAATTGGGCTGATTGAGTCTGATAATTAGTCTTGACACTTTTTTAGACGTTGTGGTAGATTCCGCCTCGAATGAATAATCATTCAGCAGTCGAAAGCGAGGCAATATTTTTTGGCACGGAATGAAAAGAAATTTCCCTGGCTTAATTTTTTAGCTGCATTCACTATACTGTTTACCTTCTGGGTATTTCTTTCAGGTTTTTTCGATCTGTTCCATCTATCTCTGGGGGTAATCTGCAGCGGGATGGTGGCCTATGCCTCCCATGACCTTCTTTTTTCTCAGACCAGCTTAAAAAATCTGAAAAAAAGACACCTGGCCGGGAAAAATTTTATCCTTTATATTCCCTGGCTGATTTATCAGATATTCTTGGCCAATTTCCACGTAATCTACCTGGTTCTACATCCCCGCATGCCCATTGACCCCAAGATTGTTCGCTTTAAGACGAAACTAAAAAGTGACCTTTCCGTCGTCACCCTGGCCAACTCCATCACCTTAACTCCCGGGACGATCACGGTGGACATTCGAGAAGGCAGATACTATGTTCATGCGCTGAGCAAAAAAGTCGCCCATGACTTGCTCACCGGAGATATGGAGAACCGGGTGGCGAAGATTTATGGGGAGGAATAAAGAGAATTTCCATGAATGATTTCTTCCTGTGGACGAGCATAATTTTGGGCTTGCTGGTTTTGGCCTGTCTCTACCGGGGAGTCGGGGGACCGGGATTTCTCAACCGCATCGTGGCGGTGAATGTAATCGGGACCAAAATCGTGGTAATCCTGGCGCTCATGGGTTTCATCATCGACCGGATCGATATGTTTGTGGATATTTCTTTGGTTTACGTCCTGCTGAATTTCCTTGGCACCCTGGCCGCTGCCAAATATCTGGAAAGGAAGGGAGCCATCTGATGGTGGATGTTTTATCCGTTTTGCTGATAGCCTGCGGAATATTCCTTTTTGCTTCGGGCACTCTGGGGCTGCTGCGCCTCCCAGATTTTTATTGCCGCATGCACGCCACCGGAAAGTGTGACACCTTGGGAGCCTTACTGGTACTGTTGGGCCTTGCGGTTTATCAAGGGTTTTCTTTGATCAGCGTGAAACTGCTGTTTATCGTGGTCTTCATCTTCCTGGCGAACCCGACGGCCACCCATGCGATCGGTCGGGCGGCCTTCGTCAGGCGGGTGCGGCCCTGGACCAAAGATTCGCCCGAGCCGCCCGCTTCCGAAGCGGAGGAGGATTTGAAGTGATCTGGTCGCTGGATTTCCTTTTGCTGATTTTTGTCGTCATTTGCGCCGTTGCGGCGATCACGGTCAAGGATCTTTTGAGCGCGGTCCTTATTCTGGGGGCCTACAGCTTTTTCATGGCTTTGCTTTGGGCGGAAATGGGGGCGGTGGACGTCTCTCTCACGGAGGCTTCCGTGGGGGCCGGCGTAAGCACGGTGTTCCTACTGGCGGCGGTATTTCGAACAACCCGGAGGTCAAAGGATTGAGAGTCTTAGCCTTACTGATCGTTCTTTTCACCGGAGGCCTGTTGGTTTACGGCATCGAGGACATGCCGCGGTGGGCGGATCCGCAATCCCCGCCCAGCGTCCATGTTTCCCCCCGATATATTGAGAAGACCGTGGAAGAAACCAAAACGCCCAATATGGTGACTTCCGTTCTGGCGGATTATCGGGGCTTTGATACGCTGGGGGAAGTCACTGTGATTTTTACGGCCGGCGTAGCCTGTCTGCTTCTGCTCAGGAAGGAAACCGAATGATCGACCGATATGAAAACATCGTGATCCAGACCATCTGCCGGATCCTGATCCCCTTCGTTCAACTCTACGGCCTGTACGTGATCATGCACGGCCACTACAGTCCGGGAGGGGGATTTCAGGGAGGGGTCATCCTGGGGACCAGCTTTATCCTTCTAATGCTTGCCTATGGATTGGAAGCGAGTCTGAGGCGGCTCTCCCTGAAGGCTCTGACGGTCTTCGGCAGCCTGGGCGTCCTCCTCTATTCGGGGATTGGACTGGTATCCCTCCTCATGGGAGGAAATTACCTGGACTACGGAAAACTTCCCTTGCCCATCGCCTCCATCGCGGAGATCCGGGCCATGGGGATTCTGGGGATTGAAATCGGGGTGGGCATCAGCGTCATGGCCATCATGACCACCATCTTTTTGGCCATTGCTTCTTATGACACGGCGGGAGAAAAGAATGGTTGAGTATGTAATGGGCTTTTATAATTACTGGATTTGCGTCGTTCTGTTGATGATTGGATTTTACGCCATGATCAGCAAGAAAAATTTGATCAAAAAACTCATCGGCCTGCATATCTTTCAAACCGCCGTCATGCTCTTCTTTATCTCCACGAGCGTGAAGAGAGGAGCCACCGTTCCCGTCGCCTTCCACCGGCAGGGAGAGTTGTTACAGGCGATTGAGGTCCAACAATTTATGAACCCCTTGCCGCATGTGCTCATCCTGACCGCCATCGTGGTCATGATCAGCACGACGGGAGTGGCCTTGGCGGTACTCTTGTTGATCTACCGCCGTTATAAATCGCTGGAGGAAAATGAAATTCTGAGATCGATCCGATGAACGACCCCCAACTCCAGGCAACCGTTCTCATTGTCGTGATTCCATTAATGATCTCCTATGCCATTCCCCTTCTGGGTTGGCGCTGGAGAGAGTCCGGATATTACGTTGCTCAATCGGCCATCGGCGCCTCCTTGGTTTGTGCCCTTATCCTTCTCCATGGCGTTTTAACCCAGGGGACCATCCATTACCACCTGGGGGGATGGTTTCCTCCCTGGGGGATTGAATACGTCATCGATCCATTGAACGGTTTCATCGCGGTGGTGGTTTGTGCGACCGGCTTCCTGGTGACTCTTTTTTCCAAAGAAAGTGTGGAAAAAGAGCTTCCGGATAAAAAGACACGGTTCTATACAATTTATCTCTTACTTTTCACCGGACTCATGGGCATTGTGGTGACGGGGGATCTCTTCAACCTCTTTGTTTTCCTGGAAATCGCCTCTTTGGCCGCCTATGCCCTTATCGCCATTGGAAAAGATGACGCACCGCTGGCTTCTTTTAATTACATTATCATGGGTACGATCGGGGCTATCTTCTATCTCTTGGGAGTGGGATACCTCTATATCATCACCGGTTCGTTGAACATCGCCGACTTGTCAAAGTTGCTCCCGCCGCTTTACGAATCCAAAGTCGTTTTGATCGCCATGGCCTTTTTCGCCATTGGTCTGGCCATCAAGATCGGTCTATTTCCTTTGCACGGATGGCTTCCGGATGCTTATACCTATGCCCCTTCTCCGGTCAGTTCCTTTATCGCCCCCCTGATGACCAAAGTGGGGTGCTATGTGATGATTCGGATTATCTTTACCGTTTTTAAGCCCTATTTCTCCATTGAGTCGATCCCCGTAACCGAAATACTTTCCTGGATCGCTGCTGCGGGGATGATTATGGGTTCCATTTTTGCCATTGCCCAATCCGATTTTAAGAAAATGCTGTCCTTTTCTATTGTGGCACAGACAGGGTATATCGTTTTGGGAATAGGGCTGGCGAACAGAACCGCCCTTACAGGATCTCTTCTCCATATCCTGAACGAAGCGCTTACCATCGGGGTTCTCTTTTCAGTGGCCGGCGCGATCGTGTATAAACTGGGAACGAGTAATATCTATCAGTTCGGCAATTTGCACAAAAAAATGCCCTTTACCATGGCGGCCTTCCTCGTGGGAGCCTTTTCAATGGTAGGGACGCCGCCCACCTGCGGCTTTTTTAGCAAATTGTATTTAATCTTGGGAGCCATTGAGGCCAAACAGTGGGTGTTTGTGGCAGTGATATTGGTAAGCACCTTGTTAAATGTGATTTATTTCTTTAAGGTTGTGGAGATTGTCTACTTTAAGCCCCGGGAACTGGCAACCGAAAAGGAAAAGGAAATTTTAAAAGTTGTTTATGCGAATGGAGGAAGCTATAAGGAAAATACCAGGGAACTGGATCTTTTGGGGAGGAACGAGGCCCCATTAAGTATGCTTATACCTATCTTTATTATGGCTGCAGGGATCGTGCTGGCGGGTATCTTTTATTTTGATATTATCACCGGGGTGATTCAGCATGCTATCCCCAGTGGGATTTAGGAGTGACAGAAATTGGCTAAGTTTGCATGGTTATGTATCTTTTTCCCTCTGATCGGGGCGCTGATAACTCCTGCGCTATCTCGTATCCATCCTAAGGTCAGGGATTACGGAGCCGTATTCTTTTCCTTCCTTGCGGCTTTAGCCAGCATGCAGCTCATCCCTTTGTTTTTTCCCCATCCTTCGGTGTTGCCAATCGAAAGTTCATTTGAATGGCTTTCCGTTCCGTTCATTATGGAGTTTGGCGTTTTGATAGATCATTTGAGCATCATTTTGGGGAATGTAGTTGCAATCATAAGCTTCATAATCATGGTATTCTCTTTGGGATATATGAAGGGGGATCTTTCTGTAACGCGGTATTGGATTTTTATGAACCTTTTTATTGCCAGTATGCTGTTGCTCGTGTTCGCCAACAATTTGCTATTATTCTTCATAGGATGGAAATTGGTCGGTCTGTGCAGCTGGGGGTTGATCGGTTATTATTATAAAGACGAGCGGGAATATTGGATCGGTGGCCCTTCCCCAACTCCCTTTTGGACCCCCTCGCGGGCAGGCTTAAAAGCGTTGATCGTCACGGGAGTAGGGGATGTTTTCTTGTTGGCCGGAATTCTCGTCATCTTTTACTTTGGCGGGTCCTTAAATTTTTTGGAGCTTTATAAGACTGTTCCAAGTTGGATCCCGAAAATGGCGGAATTTCCCGGGTTGATCCTATTGGTAAGCCTGCTCCTGATTGCCGGGCCGATCGGGAAATCTGCCCAATTTCCACTTCATGAATGGCTTCCGGAAGCGATGGCAGGGCCTACCACGGTTTCCGCCCTGATTCATGCAGCGACGATGGTAAAAAGTGGCGTTTATTTCATTGCCCGCCTTGTCCCAATTTTCTACTATGGCTATTGGGTGGCCGGGTGCAACGAAGCTTATTCATTCTTCCTCTTGGTGGCGTGGATCGGGGGAATTACAGCCTTTGTAGCTGGAACGCAGGGCATGGTATCGCTGGAATTAAAAAAAGTCATGGCATACTCGACGGTTAGCCAGATCGGGTATATGTGGCTTGGACTGGGAATAGCGGGATTAAGTGGTTTAATTTTGGTAGATGGCCTTACGGCAGGAATATTTCACTTAGTAAGTCATGCCCTGTTTAAGGCCTGCCTATTCCTTTGTGTGGGCTCCGTACTTCATACTGTGCATTCCATATATATGCCCGATATGGGGTCCTTAAGAAAATACTTGCCCTATACTTGGGTTTTTATGATGGTTGCGGCTCTATCTCTGATGGGGTTCCCTCCATTGCCCGGGTTTTGGAGCAAGGATGCCGTTCTTATTTCTACTTTAAAGGCCAATGGACCCTTGTTTCTCATGGCTTTGGTTTGCGTCGCGATCACTTCATTCTATACCGTGCGATTCATGGGGATGGTCTTTCATGGCGACGAGAGTGAAAACGTGAAGAATTTGAAGAAAAAGGGGGCCCATCTGGGGGAGGGCTCCTGGACGATGTGGGGTTCATGCGGTCTATTAGCTGTTATGATTATTCTGATGGGGGTGTTGGGTCCACGGGTGGAGAATTTCCTTCGGGAGGGACTCGAATACAGCATGGTGAGGCCATTGCATCTGCCCATTAAAGGGGAGGGGCATTCCGGCCATCATATCGTCCCCATTCTTTCAGTCCTATTCGTGCTGATCGGCGCTGTGCCCTCTTATTTTCTTTACGTATCGCGCAAGCTCGGTCCCGACAAACTATTAGCGAAATATCCGACGCTAAAGGGATTCCATAAATTTCTTTGGAATCGCTGGCACATAGAAGGTTTTTATAATCGGTTCTGGGTAGGGGGATCGATAAAACTAAGTGGAATTGTGGCTAACCGAATCGAAAACTCGTTGGATAAGGCGTATCATACCAGACTGGTAAACGGAATTATTAAATTGGGCGGGTACGTCGTTTGGTTCATTGAAAACCCCTTGGACCGTTTCTATCATTCGGAACTTCCTGATTTGGTAAAGAAACGAGTTTATAACAAGATAAAGCCCTTGCAGCCGTATTATGGGGAGTCGCCGCAGAATATCGGGTATATTCTCATATTATTGATGTTATTCATATTATTTTTAATCTTTATTTTCTCTAAACAGTGATTTTTTCCTGGGGCTACGGCGCTCCTCTTTTCTAAGGGGTAAATGGGGTCGCTGGCCAGATTCCTGGACAATGGTTTTCAAAGGAATATGGCGATAGTCGTTTTTTTTAATTCGGATCACCCGATGAAACTCATGCCTCTCTTTCGGGCATCTGATGCTCCCGGAAATAATCGCCGAATGTCGGCGCCTTGGCTTGTTTGAGATGTTCCAAGGGAATCTGCCTGTTATTTTCATTCGTTGGGCTTTTTGTTAAAAAGCGGGCCCAGGGAATCGGATGTGAAAATATAATAAGGATGGTGAGATGATGTCGTATGTTCTTCTTTTATCCATAGTAGTGCCAACGGTGGTGTCCGTGTTCATTTATCTAACCAGATATCAAACGGCTAGAGTAGCGGGCTGGATTACCGGGATTAGCCTTTTATTTTCGAGTGTGCTTCTGCTTTCAGCGGGAATAAGAGTTTATCGGGGCGAGGTCCTGATTGAAAAATATCCGTTTGTGGGGCCCAAAATAAGTTTCGATCTTCTGGGCGATGGCTTGAGTATCGCCTGTGCGGTAATCATAAACCTGCTGTGTGCTGCACTCGCCTTCTATTCGATACACTATGCAAATTACAGGGTTGAGGCGGTATATGGCAAACTGGATAAAAAAACATGGTGTGTGTATTATGCGAGGTATTTCAGTTTATTTCTCGGTTTCCCCGTGGGGTTTATGGGTGTTTGCTTTGTGAAAAACCTTATTGCGATGTATTTTTTTCTGGAAGTGCTTCCTCTTGTGCTCTATTTCCTGATGGCTTATTACGGCTATATTGAGCGCGTTCGGGTTGCTTTCATGTGCTTGCTTTGGGCCGGTGTTGGAGCTGTCTTTTTTCTGATTGGGATTTTGATGATTTATGCCCAAACGAATAGCTTCGATATCTCGGAGATAAACACGATTGCAGGCAATCCCAAGAGTTTTTGGATTATCTTTGTGATCCTCCTTGCTATATTAACAAAGATGGCTGTTTTTCCTTTTCATTCCTGGATGCCCTGGGTTCATGCAGAACATCCCACATGTATAGCGGGGTTGCTCGCAGTCTATGCGAACATAGCAGCCTATATCCTGGTCCGGATTATCCTTTTGCCACTTCCCGATGATTTCAGAGTTTTTAGCATTCCTCTCATGATAATGGCGGTATTAACCATGGTGTATGGTTCTTTTCTTACCATGGCCCAGGATGACGTAAAGCGATTTGCTGCTTGTTCGACCATAAGCCAGGTATCGTATTCTCTCTTAGGGATAGCCGCGCTGACAACCTATAGTGTGGAAGGAGGGATGTTTTTCTTCCTGAGTCATATTATGGGGAAAACGATTCTGTTTTCGACTGCTGGGTTGTTAGTCTATGCGACCCACACGAGGGATATTAGAGAGATGGGAGGGCTGGGGGCCAAAATGCCAATAACGATGTTACTATGGGCCTGTGGCGCGATGATGCTCTCAGGATTCCCGCCTTTTAGCGGATTTCCGGCCGAATGGATTATGTTTGCGGGCATTTTTCAAAAAGGAGCGAAAGATACTACCGCGATGGTAACTGGAATTCTAGGTGTTTCGGCAATAGCCCTAACGGTTTCTTACACCTTCTGGGGTATGCAGAGAATATTTTTTGGCCCTTTGGCGGCTAATCTGGCACGCCAAAAAATCAAAGACCCACCATTAACGATGACGATTCCCCTTCTGCTTGTGGCTTGTGTTTCAATCACTCTGGGCCTTTATCCTAAACTCATAATGAACCTTCTTCATATGGTTATTGGAGGGTCATTACCCTCTTAAAAGTGAAAAATGGCTGCAAGACCCATCATGGAAATAAGGATTATTCATTTATATTCAGACAATGGACTCTGAGTTCAGAAGTATTCTGAGTCATCCTGTCTGGGCGAAATTGGAGACAAAATATCTATTCCTCTCCGCAGATCGGGCGGAGAGATGCCCCCGTGATTTGCAAAGAAGATTTTCAAATCCATTGATCTGGCAATTTTTATCTTGAGATTTCCGACCCGCCTCATCTTGAATAATGGAAGCCGGGGGCGAGGAGAAAATCTTTTTCCAGCCGATTCTGCCTTCATTCCTCACCCCCGCCTGGGCCACGGCAGAAGTGGTAACTCAAAAGTGATGGGGGCAAAATTTTTGTTGGCCCTTGAAATTTTTCTGCCCGTGGTTTAATATATCGCCAAAATTGAGAAGAACCCGCACGCCCGATAGCGAGCATTCTTCCCCGAAGGGATGCAAGGAGGAAGCTTACGAGATGGATGAAAAGAAGATCGCTGAAGAGAAAAAAAAGTGGGAAGCCCGGAACCTGAAAAAGGCGCCGGAAAAAATTCAAAGCACCTCCGGGATGGAAATCCAGGTTCTTTATTCGCCGGAGGAAATTCCCCAGTTCGATTACCTGAATGATCTTGGTTTTGCCGGGGAGTATCCCTTTACTCGCGGCATTCAGCCCACCATGTATCGGGGACGGGTTTGGTCCATGCGCCAGTACTCCGGCTTTGCCACGGCCGAAGAGTCCAACCGCCGTTATAAGTTTCTTTTGGAGCAGGGGCAGACGGGACTCTCCGTGGCTTTTGACCTGCCGACCCAGATCGGGTATGATTCTGACCATCCCATCTCCCAGGGTGAAGTGGGCAAGGTGGGAGTGGCCATCGATTCCTTAGCCGACATGGAAATTCTTCTGGACGGGATTCCCCTGGAAAAGGTCAGCACCTCCATGACCATCAACGCCACGGCCGCGGTCCTTTTGGCCATGTACATAGCCGTCGCTGAAAAACAGGGGGTCAAACCGGCAGACCTGCGGGGGACGATTCAGAATGATGTGCTCAAGGAATACGTGGCCAGGGGAACCTATATTTTTCCCCCCCAGCCTTCCATGCGGTTGATTACCAACATCTTTGAATACTGTTCCCGCGAAGTGCCCCAGTGGAACACCATCAGCGTGGGCGCCTATCATATCCGGGAGGCGGGTGCGACTGCCGCCCAGGAGGTGGCCTTCGCCTTTGCCATCGCGATTGCTTACTTAGAAGCAGGGGTGAAAGCCGGGCTGGATATCGACGATTTCGCTCCCCGGGTTTCGTGGATATTTAACACCCATATCAACTTCTTAGAAGAGGTGGCCAAGTTTCGCGCAGCCCGCAGGCTCTGGGCCCGGATCATGAGGGAACGCTTCCAGGCCAAGGATCCCCGTTCCTGGATGCTGCGGTTTCACACCCAGACGGGAGGATGCACGCTGACGGCGCAGCAGCCGCTGAATAATCTGGTCCGGACAACCTTCCAGGCCCTGGCCGCTGTTCTCGGCGGATGCCAGTCCTTAGCGGTCTGCTCTTACGATGAAGCCCTGGCCCTGCCTACGGAGGAATCAGTCCGCCTTTCCCTTCGGACCCAGCAGATCATCGCCCATGAATCCGGCGTAACGGATACGGTGGACCCACTTGGCGGTTCGTATTATATCGAGAATCTGACCGACGAGATCGAGAAGCGGGCCGGCGATTACATCGCCAAAATCGACCAGGTCGGCGGGGCCGTGGCGGCGATCGAAAAGGGCTACATTCAGCAGGAAGTTCAAGAGAGCTCCTACCGCTATCAGAAGGAGATTGAATCCGCCAAGAAAATCCTGGTTGGCGTGAATAAATTCCAGGTCAAAGAACCGCCGGTGAAAGGGCTGCTGAAGGTTGATCCGAGGGTCCGGAAGGTACAGGTAAAGCGCCTGGAGGAGCTGCGGGGATCGCGGGAACCGAAGCGGGTGGCGGCATCGCTGGAGGAAATGAAGAAAATTGCCCAGGGGCAGGGAAATTTGATGATGCCGATCCTGGAGTGCGTCCGGGCTTATTGTACTCTCGGGGAGATTTGCGATGTCCTCCGCGGCGTGTTCGGCGAGTACGAACCGATCGTAACAGTTTGAATGATTAATTGGACGCAGATGAACGCAGATTTTCGCGATTTTGAATAAAAGAATTAACCAATGAGCTTCTTGCAAAAGTCACTTATTACGTCATTCCGGCGAACGCCGGAATCCAGAATTATTCGAAATTCCTGGATTCCGGGTCGCGCTTCGCTTGCCCGGAATGACGATTGAGCGTCAGACTTTGAGATTTGCGGGAACCTCCAATTTAAAAAATTTTTAAAATAGAATTTTCTGCGTGTATCTGTGAGAATCTGCGTCCTATATTTTTGAGGCTTGGCAATGAGACCTTTGGAAGGAATAAAGATACTTGACTTGACCCGGCTGCTCCCCGGGCCTTATGGGACCATGCTCTTAGGTGACCTGGGGGGGGAGGTGATCAAGGTCGAAGAGCCTGAACAGGGAGATTATGCCCGCTGGAATCCCCCCCATATCAACGGCATTGGCTCCCGCCACTTGCTCTTGAACCGTAACAAGAAGTCCATCACCCTTAATTTGAAAATGGCCGAGGGGAAGGCAATTCTTTCCCAAATGGTCAAGGACGGAGCAGACGTCTTAATCGAGCAATTTCGCCCCGGGGTCATGGAGCGCCTGGGTTTGGGATATAAAGATATGGCCAAAGTCAATCCTCGCTTGATCTATTGCTCCCTGACCGGGTTTGGGCAGGATGGTCCTTACAAAAATGTTGCCGGCCATGACATCAACTATATCGGCATCGGAGGCATCCTGGGAACCACCGGACTCAAAGACGGCCCCCTGGCAATCCCCGGGATTCAGATTGCCGACCTCGTCGCCGGGGGGATCTACGCGGTCATAGGAATTTTGACCGCCCTCGTCGCCAGGCAAAAGACAGGCCGGGGGCAGTTCGTCGATACTTCCATGCTCGACGGGGTTGTTTCTTTGATCCCGGACCAGGCGGCGCTTTTCTTTGCGGAGGGAATATCACCCCGGCCGGGCGAGAGAAGGCTTACCGGGGGCCTGCCGCAGTACAATGTTTATCGAACCAGCGATGGAAAATATCTTGCGGTTGGCGCTCTGGAGGAGAAATTCTGGGCCAACCTCTGCCGCGGGATCGGCAAGCCGGAATGGGCAGAAAAGATCCCCAGGGAAAAAGATGGCCGTTGCGAAGTGATCAAAGAGGAAATGGCCAAGATCTTTCTTACCAAGACGCAAAGGGAATGGGTTGATCTTTTGATGGAAAAAGATACCTGCGTCACAGCAGTTCAGTCTATCGCAGAGACCTTTGACGACCCCCACGTTCTTCACCGTAAGATGCTCGTGGAGACGGTTCATCCCCGGGCCGGACGGGTCAGGCAGATCGGAGTGCCCATAAATTTTTCAGAGACCCCGGGCGAAATCCGCACACCCGCGCCTGAAATCGGGGAGCATACCGAAGAGATACTGAAAGGGATGGGATACAAAGAAGAAGAGATCATGCGCTTGAGGAATGAAGGGGTGATCCGTTAGGCGATTAAAAATGGTAACACTTTAGAGCCTCTTGCAAAAGTCCGTAATTTACCCTTCGACAGGCTCAGGGTGAACGGGCTTAGGTTGAAATTATTTAGTTTTTCCGTTCGTGGTGAGCCCTTCGACTCACCGTTCGCCCTGAGGTTCTCGAAGGGTGAACGGTTCGCTCAGGACAAGCTTGTCGAACCACAAAAAATACTTTTGCAAGAAGCTCTTTAGTCTTTTGAAAAGAGGTGGGGCGTAAGGTCAGAGGGAATCCATGGTCCGGGGGCCTGGGCGGCCCGCTTGGAGTCATAAGGCGCTGATTTCTTCGCGGGTGGGGCGGGGAAAATGCCCCCCGCCTCCTCCGACGGAAACGGGCGGGGTTCTTCGTGGCCAAGCGGAAACCCAGCCGATGCTTCCGGCGCGTTCCACCCAGACCCCCGGACCTCAACAAAGGTGGTAAAACCGCTTTTTCAAACTGCTAAATTGATGCGAAATTTCCAATATCTTTAATTAGTGTCCATCCGGAAACTCAACTTTTCCCCTCCCCCTTCGACGGGGGAGGGGAGGGGGGGTGATAAGGGGTTGAAATTTCTATGACTTCCATTTTAATCCCCTCACCCCAACCCTCTCCCGCAAGGGGAGAGGGGGTTTCCGGATGAGAAATAGTTAGGCGCTTAGCGCCTCATTAATACAAACATGTTTGTAAGAAGGAAACCTCTTGGCACCAGAAAATCCCCCCATCCCCTCTTTAAAAAAGGGGGGTTAGGGGGGATTTGAAGCATTTTGGCTGCCCGCTTGAGGCGGGCCACTTTTTACGCGCAATGTCGCGGAAAAAGCTTAGGCGCTTAGCGCCTCATTAATACAAACATGTTTGTAAGAAGGAAATGTCTGTCGATAAATCCCCCCTTTCCCCCTTTGCCAAAGAGGGGTTAGGAAGGATTTCAGGTTTTTTCGCTGCCCGCTTGAGGCGGGCCACTTTTTACGCGCAATGTCGCGGAAAAAGCATAGATTCTTACATCTTTCAATCTGAGAATTTTCTTCTCAGACTTTAATAATATCCCTAAAATCTCCCCTCCCCTGGCGGGAGGGGATGAAGGGGAGGGGGATCATTTTTCTATTCACCCCCACCCTCACCCTCCCCCATCAAAGGGGGAGGGGATCAGATGGAAATTTCAAATATCTTTGGATAGGATTTGTTGCGGAAAGCTGATTGCTAATTGCTTTATTGAGGGGGGAATATGGCGGTTTCAGCGTTTGTGTTGATTCGGACGGAAGCGGACAAGACAAAGGGCGCTTTCGAAAACCTGACCAAGCTCAAAGGGGTAAAAATGGCCCACACTGTGACCGGACCATTTGACATCATCCTTCTGGTGGAAGCCAGGACCCTCCACGAATTGGGGGAAGTGATTCTCTCAAAAATCCGGGGGGTGGATGGCATTTCCCGCACGATGACTTGCGTTACGGTTGAGACGGGTTGAAAATACAGGGTTCGATGATTCAGAGGTTCGTGGGTTCTGGCGAGTATCCTCGCTTATAAACACTTGGTCAAGCGAGTCCTGGCTCCCCTTCATCTCCATGGCCTTGACTTCCGGTTGATCGTTGAATGCTTTTATGAAAGGAAAGCAGAAATATGGATAAAAATTTTCGATTCATTGCTGAAAAGGTTTTTTCTATACCCGGCCGGGGTGTCGTGGTCACGGGTAAAGTGGAGGGCGGGTCAGTCTCCGTGGGTGAAGAAATTGGATTCCTGGGGACGGATGGAAAATGGGCGAACGCTCTGGTGGTTGGCATTGAGGTCTCGCGGCGTCTGGTGGAAGAAGTCCAAGCTGGACAGCAAGCCAGTATATTACTCGAAGGGGTAAAAAAAGAGCAAATCACTCTGGGAACGGTTTTAATGGCAGCCCCGGAAGCTTCGGTTCCGATAAGTTCTGCCCCACCCCAACCCGATTTACCACATGTTGTCTCCATTCCTTCCGAGCCTTCTATGGGGGAAGCCATCCAGCCCTCTTCCAGTTTATGGCGCACGATTCTTTTCGTGGGTATCGGCATCCTCATCCTCCTGGCCATATTGTATTTTCAGGGTAAGTTGGACCAGATTAAGCCGATAAAAAAGCTTGCCAGCCAACACCTTTCTGCTTTAATTTTGAATTAGGCGCTTAGCGCCTCATTAATACAAACATGTTTGTAAGAAGGAAACTTCTTGGCACCAGAAAATCCCCCCATCCCCCCTTTAAAAAAGGGGGGTTAGGGGGGATTTGAAGCATTTTGGCTGCCCGCTTGAGGCGGGCCACTTTTTACGCGCAATGTCGCGGAAAAAGCTTAGAGAGTTATAGCCAAAATCTTTAAAATAAAAAAATAATGGAGAAATGAATGGAAAAAGTAAGGCTGGGCAGGACAAACCTTATCGTAAAAAAATTGGGATGGGGGGGGATTCCCATCCAGCGGGTGAGTGAGCAAGAAGCCATATCAGTAGTGCAATCAGTAGTAGAGATGGGGGTTGACCTACTGGACACTGCCCGGGGTTACACCACCAGTGAACGCCGGATCGGACAGGCCCTGCAAAAGACGAAAAGACCCGTCATACTTTCTTCGAAGTCTCCTGTGCGGACGGAAAAAATATATGACGAAGTGCACGAAAGCCTGCGGCAGTTGCAGGTAAAAAAAATCAATATTTACCACCTGCACAACGTCTCCAAAGTCGAAGATTATGAAAAAGTTATGGGGCCGGGTGGAGCTTACGAAGGGCTCACGCGGGCCAAGGCTGAAGGGCTGATCGATCATATCGGTTTGACCAGCCATAGCTTGGATCTTCTGGAAAAAGTTCTTCAGGAAGATCATTTTGACGTGATCATGGCCTGCTACAGTTTCCTCGAGCCCGATGCTGCTCAGAAGGTTTTTCCTCTGGCCAGAGCAAAAGATGTTGGCGTGCTCACCATGAAGCCATTCTCCGGGGGGGTGATCGAAGATGGCGGCCCGGCTTTGAGATTTGTGCTGGCCACGCCTGGCATCTTACCTATTCCAGGGTCGGAAACTCTGGCCAAGGCCCGGGAGAATTGGAATATTTTTACCGAAGGGCATTCTCCCCGCGAAGATGACCAGGCCGGCATTCAGCAGGTGAGGCAACAATTCGACCGTCAATTCTGCCGCCGGTGTGATTATTGTCAACCCTGCGCGGAGGGGATTAACATTCAGCTCATGATGGGTCTAAAATCGGTTATCAGGAGGTTCGGCAGTCCGGATGAAATATCCTGGATCAAAGGGTTGGTGGAGAAGGCCCGGAATTGCACCGAGTGCGGGGATTGCCTGCCCCGTTGCCCCTATCAGTTACCCATTCCGGAACTCATCAAAAATAATCTGGCCTGGTATGATAGCTTGAAAAAATAGGGGTCCAGCGGTCAAGGGTCCAAGGATTCAAGTGAAAAATTAAAAAACCTGGAACCATAGAACCCTTGGATCCTTTCATTCAAAAGCTGACTGCTATTAGCTTGATTGGAGATTGTATTTGAGATATTTATTGCTGTTGGTCAATTTGGTCGCTGCCCTCTGGGTCTTTTATGACTCGCAAAAGCATGGGTATAGCATTGGGAAGGGCCTTCTCTGGGCGATCGGGGTCTTTTTCCTCTTGATCGTTTTTCTCCCCCTCTACCTTATTTTCAGAAGAAGAAAGGAAAAGCTGGCTGCCCAAGAACGGGAGACCCGCCAGATTATAAGCCCATTAAGCTCCTGTTTTTATTGCGGCCAGGGTTATGAGGGAGATCCCAAAGTTTGCCCTCATTGCGGGCAGACTCTGAAAATGGGCTGACGGTTGGTCTAAACAAAAAGTTTTTCGAACCCTCTGTCTCTTCAAGTTATTAACACCCCCACCCTAACCCTCCCCCATCCAGGGGGAGGGAATTTTGGATCCCCCAGTATCTCCCCTCCCCTGGCGGGAGGGGGATGGGGGGAGGGGGATAAAAAAGCAAATTCCTATACAATTAAATTAGCCACAGAGGACACAAAGATCACAGAGTTTTAAAACCATAATCAAAAAAAAGTATCAATTTTGCATTTTGAAAAGGCATTCCCGGAAATCCCTCCCGGCCTCCCTTTTCCAAAGGGAGGAGAACTTTTCTCAATGCCTTCGATAAAATATTCCACTTTTTCCCCCTTTGGAAAAGGGGGATGAAGGGGGATTTGACCACTTTTCAAAAGGCTAAAGTGTTACAAAAAAATAAAGAAAACGAGTCGAGAGCCCTAAGTGTTTAAAGTGATCCGCGCCCCTACTTTTCTGGCGAAAATAAATCCAGGAGCGCCAGATGGTCGTCGATAAAGAAGTCGCCGCCGATTTCTTTGTTTTTATAGGCCGCAAAAAAGATTCCCGCTGATTCCGCCGCCTGTTGGTCAACCGGTGAATCCCCCACCATGATCGTTTTTCCCCGATCCAGATGAAAAGCTTCGATGATCTTGTTGATGGATTCGGGGTGAGGTTTGGGATTTTTTACATCAAGAGCGGTGACAATCGCGTCGAAGTAGGGCCAGAGGTGAAACCTTTCCATGATGAGTTTCATGGTTGTGGAACGACTGGTGCAGATGGCCCGGATTATTCCCCGCTCCTTCAGGAACTTGAGGGTGGGCAGCAAACGCGGTTCCATTTTCAGGTAAGAGAGGTATTCGGAAATATCGATCTGTTTCCATAAGTCTAAAGCCGCTTTTTCCATCTGGCTGGCATGGCCAAAGATAAAATGAAGGGCCTCGAATACCGTGTGGGTGTGCACGAAATTTAATTCTTCGTCTGTGAGGGGAGGTCTGCCCAGGCGGATGCAAAAGTCATTGTAAAATTTGCTGTTTGACTCAAGGGAATCAAACAAAACTCCATCACAGTCGTAGATCACACATCGAAGATCCAAATTATTTCTTCCCTTTTTTCCCCGGCACCTTACCTGATCCCGGGGCTATTCCTGGCATTCCGGGCATGGCCATTTTTTCATAACCAGCGGGAAGTTCGAAAAGGCTATCAGGCTGCGCGCCCACTTTGATGTTCTTGTATTCCGTACTCCAACTTCCATCGACTGCCGATATTTTTATGGGGTAGTTTAAATCCGTAGCCACCCACTGATAGGCCTTATCGGAAATATCCGCATCCTTGAGGGTGACTTCATATTTCTTGGTGGGACGGCCATCGATTGTCTCCGAACCCAAATATTTCCGGCTGACTTCCCCTCTCAATTTTTCCCCTTGAACCTGTGGCCCCTTAGGGACCATCTCCATATATGCTTTATCTTTGGGAAATACCATCCAGGCCACATTCTTATCTGTTCTTAAGATACTGTAGGCTTCCTCCCCTTTCGTTTCCAGGCGGATTTTATTTTTTTTCATGTAGATTTTGGACTGCAATTTTTCCCCCTGAGCTTTACTGATCATATCCGCCGAAAATTCCGCGGCGAAGACACTGCCGGTAAAGACAAAAGCTATGGTGAGAATGACTACCGGAATCGAAAGTTTCTTCATGCAGTTCCTCCTTGAATTGATTTCGTCGGCATTTGCCACGGGTGGAAATTCTTAAAAAGAATTTCATCACCCAATGGGCCTGGTACCGGGGTTAAGCTGGTTCAAATTATTAAAGAGCAGAAGCTTGGCCGCATTTTGGACAAGAATATCTGCTTCAGCTTTTATTGGTAATTTATCTTTTTATTTACCATGGTCATGACTTTCTCTTTGATCTTTTCGCCTTCCTGCGAAAGCCGCCGGAGTTCCTTTTTCATCTTTACTATGTACTGTTTTTCTTCCAGGGCCGACAGGTTGACCAAAACATTATAGACCCCTCCGTGTAAGGCGGCGCCTGCCAGAAGGGCGCCAACAGCAGCATCGCTAAGCGTGTTAGGATTTCCTTTTTCTATCGCTTGCTGGCATAGCTTCAGCACTTTGAGGGCTGTGACCGCTGTAAAGAGGGGAGGGTCAGCCGCTTTTTTAAGGGATTTCTGGATAGCTTCCCGGCGAGCCTTCTTTTCCTCCTCGCTCTGCCGCGGGAGAAGGTAGGCCTTCATTACGTCCTGGTAGGCGGCGATATCTTTTTCGATGGTGGCAACCAGAGATTGCCGGTGGGCGTTAGCCTTTTCCCGAATCTTCTCCAACTCATCCTGGCAGGCCTCGAAACCTTTTTTTCCCAAGGTCAGGTTGGCAACCATTTCAACCAGCGCTGCTCCGAGGCTTCCGGCCAGGGCAGAGGCACTCCCGCCGCCCGGTGTGGCATTTCCGCTGGCAAGCCCATCCAGGAATTGAGTCACGGTCGTTTCATCGTTTTTAGCTTCTTGGCTCATGGACCCTCCTCCCCGAGAACAAAATCTACAATCAAATTTCTTAATGCCCCCAACTCGTGATGAACTCGTAAAAAGTCTGAATTCCCTTCATACGGAAAAACTAAATAATTTCAACCTAAGCCCGTTCACCCTGAGCCTGTCGAAGGGTAAATTACGGACTTTTGCAAGAAGCTCAATCTATAAAAAAAAGGTAATAGGGTCAAGAGGTTTTTTAGGTGGCGGCAAGAGTCTCGATAAACCTCTGTCCTCGTACGGGACAACAAACATTGGAACAAGCCGCAAGGAACATCTTTGAGGCAAGTTTGATTTTCGCTTCTGTCCCGATTTTTTACATGGGCGCATACATGGGCAAAATGGACTTGACATTCCTTGCCGCCCTTTATACTATCCAATCGGATTTCTTTGCCAGTGCCCGGTTCTCACCCATAAACCCTCAGCCTACCAATTCCGGGTGGCAAAGATGTCGAATGGTTTTCTATCAGAGGGCATTAATTTTGATGGCTTCGTAAAAAGTCGTCCCTCCGGCCTGCCTGTGCCTGGCAGACAGGTGAAAACCGGAGTCCAGAGGTTTGATAACTTGTTGAAATAAATGGATTCCGGCTGGAGTTTACCCCGTACTTGATACGGGGCCGGAATGACGGGGAAAGGGGCTTTCGGACTTTTTACGAGATCATCAATTTTGATGGTCTTGTAAAAAGTCCCGTTTTCGTCATTGCGAGGAGTTCCGCCAATGCGGTACGACGAAGCAATCCCGTATTTTTAAGCACTTATAAAAACGGGATTGCTTCATCCGCCTTAGGTGGACTCGCAATGACTCTTCTACCGATTTTTTACGCGACCATCAAAAATAGAAGGAGCATGAAAATCTGTAATGGCCAGATCAGCACATTCTCCCTGGCGAGTCCTGGCAGGCTCCGTAAAAAAATCCGTAACAGTTTAGCGGTGTGAAAAAGTGGTATAAACCCTTTGTTGAGGGCCGGGGGTTAGAGCGGAACGCGCCGGAAGCATCGGTTGAGTTTCCGCTTGGCCACGAAGACAGAAGATCTTTTCCTCCGGAGGAGGCGGGGGTTCTTGCCTGCTCCATATGCGGAGATATAAGCGCCTTATGATTCCAAGCGTTCCGCTCTGGCCCCCGGCCCCTGGAATCCCTTGGCCTTTACAACACACTTTTTTTCAAAGAGCTAAAGTGTTACAAAAATTCTTATTTTATCAACCTCCCGACCAGAACCATTCAGAAATATAGGCGCTGCCTCCGGGAAATGAACCATTCTTAGAAACCGGCGGCGCACGGCTTGAAAATGGGGAGTACCTATCATGCACAAACAGCTGAACAGTGGCCAATTCAAGGAAAGAACGGAAGATTTAGAAAATGAACCCCAAAAGGATAAAAGCCTTGAGCCAACTGCTGGAAATTCGCCGGAGGATTATCGGACCATTTTTGAGAAATCACTTGTAGGCTTATACGTTATTCAGCAGGGTAGATTCAGTTATGTCAACTCACGGCTATCCGATATTTTAGGTTATGAAAGCCCAGGGGAGTTGATCGGCAAATCCTTATGGGAATTGGTTCATCCTGATGACCGCAGTCTGGTCAAACTCGGGACAACAGGAGAAAAAAGCCAGGATTTTCCGGGTCAGCATATTTTCCGTATTTTCAAAAAAGATGGGTCAATCATTTGGGTGAACATGGGTGGTAGCACCACAACCTACCAGGGAAAACCGAAAAACGTGGGCCACCTAATCGATCTTACCAGGTTTAAAAAGATAGAAAAATCCCTGCAGGAGTCGCTGGAAAAGTACCAGACGATCATCAACGAGGTCGAAGACGCTGTTGGTGAAGTGGACCTTAAGGGAAATATAATGTTTACCAACAAGGCCGGCTGCAGAATTTGGGGGGCTTCTTACGAGGAAAGCATAGGTAGAAACTATCGATCCTACGTAGATGATGAGGCCGCGAAAATCGTTTATGAAGCATACAATAAAGTTTTCAGAACGGGTATTCCCGGTAAGAATATTATTTACGAAATCATCAGAAAGGACGACGGCAGCAGAAGAGTGATCGAAGATTCCGTGTCCTTGATTCGAAATACAGATGGTAAAATTGCCGGGTTTCGAACTGTAAGCCGGGATATTACCGATCGCAAAGAAGCAGAAAAAGAATTGGCCGAACACCGCACCCGCTTGGAGGCCATCTTCAGAAGTGTAAAAGACGCCATTATAACGGTGGACTCGGAGCTAAAGGTCATTGAAGCAAACAAATCGACGGAAAATATTTGCGGGATCGCTCTAAAAGAAATAGCCGGCAAAATATTTGTAAAATGTCTGAACCAATGTAGTAAATCCTGCTGTGAAGTTCTAAGGCAGACTCTCGAAAAGAAAACTACTATTAAGGAATATCGGATCGAATGCGGCCATCAACAACGTCATCAACAGGCAGTCAGCGTGACCAGTTCTCCGCTTCTTGATCCGGAAGGCAAATTCATGGGGGCGGTGCTGGTCGTCAGAGATATAACCCTCCTTAGAGACCTGGAAAGAGAGTTGCGAGAGAGGCACCAGTTTCAAAACATTATCGGCAGAAGCAAAAAAATGCAAGACATCTATAGACTTTTAGAGGACTTAGCCAGCCTGGAAACCACTGTTTTGATTACCGGGGAGAGCGGAACAGGGAAGGAACTGATTGCCAGGGCCCTGCATTACAGCGGGCAACGGGCCTTCAAGCCTTTTGTAACGGTGAACTGTTCAGCTCTGGCTGAGAGCCTTCTGGAAAGCGAGCTCTTCGGTCATGTCAAAGGGGCGTTTACGGGGGCGATTCGGGACAAACAGGGACGTTTTCAGGCGGCCAACGGGGGGACGATCTTGTTGGACGAGATTGGTGATATTTCGCCTTTCATTCAGTTGAAACTTCTCCGGGTGCTTCAGGAGAAGGAGTTTGAGCGGGTGGGGGAATCCGTTCCGCAGAAGGTGGACGTGCGAGTGATTGCCTCTACGAACAAGGATCTCAAGGAGAAGGTGCGTAAAGGTGAATTCCGGGAAGATCTTTATTACCGCCTGAAGGTTGTGGAGGTTGCCCTGCCCTCTCTGCAGGATCGGATGGAGGATTTGCCCTTGCTTGTGAACCATTTTTATCGTTCTTTTAACGAGAGGTTCAAGAAAAATATCGAAGGAGTATCCAATGAGGTACTCAGCAGGTTTATGGATTATTCCTGGCCGGGGAATGTAAGGGAGTTGGAGCATGTAATGGAACATGCCTTTGTTCTCTGCCGGGGAGGGGTTATAACCCTTGAGCATTTACCGCCGGAGATCAGGGATTACGGAAAAAGTGAAAAAGTCATTGTCCAAAAAATACATGGGAAGGCACCAAAAGAGACTCAAGAGATCCTAAATGCTTTAAACAAGACCGGCTGGAATAAAGCGAAAGCTGCTCGTCTATTGGGCATAGGCCGCCAAACAGTTTACCGGAAAATCTATCAACATAAACTCACCGATACTGTAGATTAAAAAATGTATCATGGTACAGATATGTCTCGATCCACTTATGTACCACTCCACTTTTTTTAATAATACTCTTTTCTACCTCGCCAAATAAATACCATAAATTCCAGCCAGTTTTTATTACAGGTGTCTTTTTTTCTTTTGGGCATGCATTTTGTAATTATCTTGTGCATAAAGTTAAAAAGAAAGAACCGGAATTTTGGGGCCTTGAATAATGACAACTTTGGTTAGTTTAATTCGGCCTGAGAATTTTGCTCAAGAAGTGATTGCCGAAAGAAAACCAGTTCTCTTATTGTGCATGCCTCGGGATGATGAATTTCCCCAACAGGTGAAGGTCATAGAGGACATAGCAAGAAAGTATAGCCAGGAATTAAAAGTAGGTCTGCTGGAGGAAGAGTTTATTGAAGCATTTAAAAAGAATTACAGTATTATTGGGACTCCGACATTTTTGATCCTGGTGGAAGGCAAAGAAAGAAGCCGGATGTTGGGGCTGGCCGATCAGGAAACGCTAACGGATTTAATTTTGCAAACTTCATAGGCTTTTCCAAAATGTTTTTTCGTTTGTTTTTTTGGAGCTTATTTCCCTTTTTTCAAACGAACCATTCCAGCTTAACCTTGGTCCAATCCGCAACCAAGAATAGTCCAAAATGGCGGAGGAGGAGAGAGATTCATCCAAAATCCAACGGCAAGTTCGGTGAATAGGCAAAGTGACAATTCGATTAAAATCTGTAAAAAAAGGATCACGAGGTTTTCAGGGAGAGGGTTTTTTTCTTGACAAATGCCGCATATCTAATTATTTATTATTACCTTCTCACCCATAGGCGACAAATTAATGGATACATAACCTTACTTTCTGTAAGGGGAGGCGAAACCAGGTTTCCTGAAAGCATAATTTCTAAACGGCGAAAGTTCCTATTTTAGGAATTTCCTTGTTGGACACAGATGAACACAGATTTTCTGGATATTCAAAAAAAACACAGAAAATATATATCTGCGTTTATCTGCGAAAATCTGTGTCCCATAAATTTATTGTATAGGAATTTGCTTTTCTATCCCCCTCCCCCCAACCCCCTCCCGCCAGGAGAGGGGAGATACTGGGTTGTATAGGAATTTGCTTTTCTATCCCCCTCCCCCCAACCCCCTCCCGCCAGGGGAGGGGAGATACTGGGGGATCCAAAATTCCCTCCCCCTAGATGGGGGAGGGTTAGGGTGGGGGTGTTAATAACTTGATTTACTTTATTTATTTACTTCACTTGAACCATTTTTTGATTAAAAGGAGGTGATTAGGTATAAAAGTCTAACCTTATCAATCAATGTGTGGCGGGGGAAATAATAGAGATCAGTTTACCTAACTTGCGGAAAGGAGGCAAAAATGAAAGCATCTGGTAAAATTCAGGGGCGATGGATCGTAATGGGGTGCATTTTTATGTTCATTGTTTTTTTATGCGGCACCCCCCAGGCTGGGGCTGTAAATGCCTTTTTTGACGCCAACAAAATGGGAGACATGTCCGACTTCGATCCGAACAATCCGATTATTCCCACCGGGGATACCATCAAGATTGCCATAGTGGCATCATTTTCCGGGCCGGCTGCGGTAGTGGGAGAGATATACTGGATTTCCGTGCTGTGGGCAGCCCATGACATCAATAAAAGGGGGGGCATCCTGGTCGATGGAAAAAGGAAGAAGGTCCAGGTCATCAAGGCAGATCATATGTCCGCGCCTGCTCAGACCAAGAAGATTGCCGAAAGGATGGTCCTTGAGGAAAAGGTTCACGTGCTCTGGGGGACCAATGGCAGCCACCTTATGAAAATCATTAACGAGGTTGCCGAAAAATACAAGGTCATTGCCCACTGCACAGCGGCCCTCTCTGATGAGCTCTATGACGCCACCAGCTTCACCCGTTATTCTTTCATGTCCTCTTTTTCCACCGAGCAGATCGGCCGGGGCCTGGCCTATTATTACGGCCAGATCCGGAAAAAAGAGAAAAAGTTTTACATCCTCAATCAGGACTACCTGTTTGGCCACTCCTTGGCCCAGGGTTTCAAAAAGGGGTTGAAAGAATATTTTCCGGAAGCCACGATTGTCGGCGAGGACTACCATAAATTGTTTTTGACCGACTTTGCCCCTTACCTGGAAAAGATTAAAGGCTCCGGAGCCGAGGTTATCTATTCCGGCGACTGGATTCCCGATGCAGCCAACCTCCTCAAACAGGCCAGGGGCATGGGCATAAAGCTTCCCATTGCCAATATCTTCTTTGACGAGCCCAATTTCCTCCACGAAGTCGGAGTTGAAGGGACCAAAGACTTGGTGCACCTCAGCCAGTATGGGACTGAAGGGGGGGCTTTCAAAACACCCGAACAGATCAAATACTACAAAACCTGGAACAATTTATGGAAGAATAAATGGAAGGCTCCTTATAACACCAGACTGTATGAGCATGGAACCGGAAACATTGGCTCTTATATAATGCAGACGTACTGGCTTCTGAGTGTCATCGAAAGAGCCGGAAGTACGGATCCGGAAAAGATCATCAAAGTCTGGGAAGGGGATACCTATCGGATGAATAACGGGACAGTTTTAACCATGAGGACCTGCGACCACAAGGTGATCCAGGACCTTCATGTGGGAATATATGTTCCCCCCGAACAACAAAAAGAATCCTTCAACATTCCGCCTTATTATTGGTACCAGGGTTGTTCCAATGTAGGCCCGTCATTCAAGATACCGGCGGAAAAGGTCCTCCCCCATATGGACAGGAACTTAGATAGGTGCAAAGGGAAAAGTGATTGGGGAAAATAACCCAAAAACGCATTACGCATAGCGCAGAGCGCATAGGGCAAAGCAAGAGACGAAGTTATAGGGTACTAATACCGACGCATTAAATAACTTGATTGTATAGGAATTTGCTTTTCTATCCCCCTCCCCCCATCCCCCTCCCGCCAGGGGAGGGGAGATACTGGGGGATCCAAAATTCCCTCCCCCTGGATGGGGGAGGGTTAGGGTGGGGGTGTTAATAACTTGTCATTGCGAGGAGTGGAACGACGAAGCAATGCCATGAAGAATGAGATTGCCGCGCCCCTTGGGCTCGCAATGACTTGTAAAGACATTTATTACGCTCGTATTAATTTTAGGCATTTTAGCGCTTCGAATTTAAGTTTTTTAACGCTATGCTCTATGCGTATTTTATTTTTGAGAGGATAAACTAATGGACCCAACGACCGCAATGTATGTTGCTCAGGGCATTCATGGACTTGCCTATGGGATGGTGCTTTTCCTGGTGGCCTCCGGCCTGACCATGATTTTCGGCATGATGGGGATTCTGAACCTGGCCCATGCCTCCTTCTTTATGCTCTCCGCTTATTTTTGTTACCAGTTTTTGTCCATTACCGGGAATTTTTGGGCGGCTCTTTTGCTGGCGCCGGTAGCTACGGCTTTCTTTGGCGTTCTCCTGGAGAGATTTCTTTTGAGAAGGATACATGCCTTTGGACATATTGGCGAATTGATATTAACGGTGGGCGTTTCGCTGGTCATCCTCGCCGGGGTAAAGATCTTCTGGGGGACCGAAACCCTGCCGGTAAAGGTTCCCCCTATTTTACATGGGCTGGTGACGTTTAAGGGACTGGACTATCCGATATATCGACTTTTCATTATCGGGCTGGCCCTTGTGGTTCTGGCCATCATGGCCTTACTCCTCTATAAAACCCGGTTAGGCAAGATCGTGCGGGCGGGCGTTTCCGATGCGGATATGGTGAATGCCCTGGGGGTCAACATGCCCCTGGTCTTCATGTTTGTTTTTGGAGTCGGCACCTGGCTGGCAGGAGTGGCCGGGGTGGCCATAGCTCCCATACTGACCGTCTTTCCCGGATTGGCAGACCAGATGGGCATGGACGCCTTCATCGTGGTGGTTACGGGAGGATTCGGGAGCCTCAAGGGCGCTTTTATTGTTTCTTTAATTTTTGGAGAATTGAGCGCCTATGGCGTTCAGTTTATTTCTCAACTTGCCCCGGTCCTGATGTTCCTCTTCATGGCCATTGTCTTGATAATTAAACCGATGGGCCTCTTTGGAGAAAGGGAATGACCAACAAAATTATGAAATGGGTTTCCTGGAGCGTGTTCCTGGCCTTCCTGGCCGTTTACCCCAAGCTTTTCGGCATCTATTATACCAACGTCTTTGTAACCTTTGCCATCTTTGCCTTGTTTGCGGTCACTCTTAACTTGCTGCTGGGCTATACCGGGCTCCTCAGTTTTGGCCATGCTATGTTTTTCGGTGCGGGTGGATATGGCACGGCCTTGATTCTGACCCATATGAAGGGCGTATCTCTGTCGATGGCCCTCATGACCGGGTTCTTGTCTGCAGTTGGACTGGCCTTGATCTTATGTCCCATAATGGTCAGAGTCAGCGGCACTGCCTTTGCCATGTTGCATCTCGCCTTTGGCCAGCTCATGTATGTCCTTTCCCTTAAACTAAGAAGTATCACCGGCGGTGAGGATGGAATAGGCGGGTTTCCTATCCCGTCGTTCACCATTCCAGGGATCGTGTCTGTCAACATGAAGTCCCCGGAGAATTTTTATTATTTTGCCATAGCCGTATTAGGGGCGAGCATCTGGATTCTATGGTTTTTTACCAAGACGCCCTTTGGCAGCATCCAGGTGGGTGTTCGGGATAATGCCATGCGCATCGACTACTTAGGGTTTAAGGTGCCGCAGACCAAGGCGGTCGTTTACATCGTTGCCGGCGGGTTCGCCGGGGTGGCCGGTTCGATTTCGGCCATGTTTCACAACCTGGTCTCGGCCGATGGCGCTCTGCACATCTTGAATTCTTTTTTCCCGGTGATGATGACCATGATCGGAGGCGTCGGCAGCTTTTTTGGCCCTATCTGGGGAGCGGCAATCTTTCAGGTGATCGAGGAACTGACCAGCAGGTATACGCAACGGGTGGAACTGGTGGTGGGCTTGATTCTTATCCTGGTAATCATGTTTACTCCCATGGGGTTCGTAGGTATTTTAAACACTATCAAACAAAAGTGGACTACATACAAAATTCGCCGGAGAAGCTAAATTGGAGAAGGTTTCATGAACATCCTGGAGACCAAAGGGCTGTATCACGATTTCAGCAAATTACAGGTATTATTTGATGTCAACCTTCAGGTGAAGGAGGGAGAGAGGCATGCTGTCATTGGCCCTAACGGAGCCGGGAAAACGACCCTCTTCAACGTCATAACCGGAACTTACCATCCGAGCCGGGGAAAGGTGTTCTTCAAAGGAAAGGAGGTCACCGGAGCCAGGCCGCACGAGATGACGCGTTTGGGCATGGGACGTTCCTTTCAGATCACCAGCACCTTCGGTAGATTGACGGCTTTCCAGAATATTCGCCTGGCCATCCTATCCAAAAAGGGTATCCGGTTTCAGTTTTTCCGCAAGGTGGACAACATGTCGGCCATAACCGAAGAGACCGATCAGGTCCTTAAACGGATTAATCTGGATAGAGAGCGGAATATTCCGGCCAGTATGCTATCCTACGGGAAACATCGCGCCCTGGAAATCAGCCTGGCTCTGGCTACAGACCCGGATCTGGTCATGCTTGACGAACCCACTGCCGGCATGTCTAAGGATGAAACTCACTATGCCGTTCAACTGATCAGGCGGCTTACCGAAGGAAAAACTCTGGTCATTATAGAGCATGATATGGATGTGGTCTTCTCCCTGGCGGACCGCATCACGGTGCTCCATTATGGGCAGATCCTGGCAACAGGGTCTCCGGTTGAGATCAGGGAGAATCAAGCGGTCAAAGATGCTTATCTGGGCGCACTGGAGGTCTAATTAGCATAACGCCTAACGAGAATTCGCAAAGCGCTAAGAGCATAGCGCAAAGCGTTAGAACTTAAAAAGAAACATTTTTATGCTTTGCGCTCTGCACCATTCGCTTGGCTATTTGGAGGGGTAAGCAAAGATGTTATTAGAAGCCCATGAACTGAATACTTATTACGGCATGAGCCATGTTTTGCAGGGTATCTCCCTAACTGTTCCTCAAGGGGAAATTGTCGCCCTGATGGGCCGAAACGGCATGGGCAAGAGCACAACCTTAAAAAGCATCATGGGCCTGGTTAAACCGAAGTCGGGATCGGTTACCTTTAAAGGCGAAGATATTACG
Source organism: Deltaproteobacteria bacterium (assembly GCA_016875165.1). Lineage (GTDB taxonomy): Bacteria > Desulfobacterota > SM23-61 > SM23-61 > SM23-61 > JAHJQK01. Next base: position 27,008 of record VGSF01000016.1, on the reverse strand, counting down.
GGTTATCCGCCTTACAGAGTGGCCAGGGCCGGTATCGGGTATGTCCCTGAGGATAGGCGAATCTTCCCTAATCTTTCGGTGCTGGACAATCTGGATATTGGAGTTAAGGGGGGGAAAATAGCCGACTCGAATAATCCAAACGTATGGACGGTTGCCCGGATATTTAATCATTTTCCCATGCTGCAAAAAAGGGCGGAGCAGCACGGAAGGTTATTATCCGGCGGTGAGCAGCAGATGCTAACCATTGGCCGCTCCCTGATGGGGAATCCTGACCTCCTCCTCGTTGATGAACCCACGGAAGGCCTGGCTCCACTACTGGTCAAGGAAGTAAGGGATATCCTGGAAGAAATCAATAAAGCCGGCGTTTCCATCCTTCTCGTCGAACATAACATCAAAGTAGCCTTGTCCCTGGCAGATCGCCTGTACCTGATGGGCAAGGCCCACATCGGGTTCGTGGGAACCATTGCCGAATTAGAAGCCCATCCCGATGCCCGGAAAAAATATCTTGAAGTATAAATCCCCACGTGCCTTTTTCCATTCTTTTTAGCATCATCCTTCTTTACCAGGCCCTTCTTCCCGGGGTTTTGCTTAAACCCGTACTTCTTCAGCACGTAGTAGGCGATTGCCGCACAGCCCAAAAATGGAGCAAAGAAACCTGCCAGTTCAACGATCGAAACTTCTTTCAGTTTTTTGCGAATCACATCCAGTCAAGTTCGGCACTCGCCTTTTACTCACATTCTGTTAACATTCATTTTTCCTTGATTTTTGTATCTTTCAGGACTACCCTGATTTTGTTTTTTCACCATCTTATCATTTCGGCGCTTCCCGGCAAATGATGCTGATGCGGATGATCGTGAACAATAAAGCGGAACAGGAGGAATCGAAGAATGGCCAAGCCGACAACGGAAGAGCAGTACGCTGCCAAATTTTCCGGATCGAAAGCGTTGTTTGAAAATGCGGAAGAAATCATTCCACGAGGGGTGCCTCACGATGCCTGGCAGGCCTCGCCGTTTCCCCTTTTCATGACCCGGGCCAAAGGTTCCCGCATATGGGACGTGGATGGCAACGAGTTTATCGATTACTTTGGGGGGCACGGGGGGAAGATTCTAGGACATGCCCACCCGGTCGTAGTCAACGCGGCCAAGGAGCAACTGGATAAGGGGATTCAATTTGGCTCCTGCTGCGACCTCATGCTGGAGTGGGCCGGGATCATCCAGAAGCTGGTTCCTGCGGCTGAACGTATCGAGTTTACTAACTCCGGAACGGAAGCCGTCATGCTCGGAGTGCGCCTGGCCCGGGCCTATACCGGCAGAAAAAAAATCATCCGCTTCCAGTATCACTTCGCCGGAGGCTACGATGCGGTTACGGTTGGCTACAAAAAGCCTTTCAACGTTTCCGTTTCCGGAGGCGTTCTTCCTTCGGCGGTGGAAGACACCGCTGTGTTGCCCATGAACGAGGAAGCGATCCTGGAGGAAGCTCTGAAAAACAGGGATGTAGCGGCCGTAATGGTTGAAGCTGCCGGGGCCAGCTCAGGGGTTGTGGGCATCAAACCCTCCTTCTATCAGACCATGCGCGATTTAACCGCCAGGTATGGAACGTTGCTGTTCTTCGATGAAATCGTGACCGGATTCCGCTATTCACCCGGGGGAGTGCAGGCCGCAGTCGGAGTGACTCCGGATTTAACCTCTCTGGGAAAAGGAATCACCGGAAACATGCCCGGAGCAGGGGCCATAGTGGGAAAAAAGAACATCATGGAGATGTTTCTTTTCAAAGATGAAAACTGGAATCGCTATAAGCGGGTTTCCCATTTCGGCACTTTCAACGCCAACCCGCTCTGCGCCGCTACCGGCATCGCTTACCTGAAAATTATTGCCGACGGGCAGCCGACCCAGGACGCCAACCGCAACGCCCGGAAGCTGCGGGATGGAATGCAGAGAAAACTGGATGAACGGGAGATTCCGGGCTGCGTCTATGACAGCAACTTTTCCGTAATCCATGTTTACCTGGGGGAATGCCATCTCCAGGGCCAATGCGATCGGGTGGTGTGCGTGAATGCCGAAAAAGAGCGTCCGTCAGGGATCGGCGAAGCCCTCTACCAAAACTTGGCGCTCAACGGGATAAAATCGCCGACCCGGGGCTTCGACCTTTTTGTCTCCGCCGTCCATTGCCAAGAAGACCTGGAAAAAACGATTTGGGCATTCGGAAAATCTCTGGAAACGATGGTTGAAGAAAAGATTCTAAGCTGATCGATGGCCCACTCATAAATGACCGAATTAAGATTGGAGCGAAGGTCTATGGAGAGAAAGACCCTAATCCTTTCAGCGCCCGAGGTATTGCAGTGCCTGGACATGGATGAAGTTATTCAGGTCGTGGAAGAAACCTTCCGGGAAAGCGGGTTGGGGCGGACGATTCTTCCGCCGAAGCTTTTTATGTATCTATCCGGGGATGGACGGCAGGACTTTATCTTTGCCGGTCCGGCGAGTGTCCCTTCCATGAAAGCTATAGGAGTAAAGATTGTTACCGGGTATAAGGACAATCCGGCCCGGTTCGGGTTACCCCATATCCTGGGCACCATGATCCTCACCGACTTCGAAAACGGGTATCCGCTGGCCATATTCGACGGGGTTGAGTTGACCAATGCCCGCACCGGGGCCATGACCGCGGTGGCCGCAAAATATCTGGCGAGGCGCGAGTCTTCTTCTCTGGCCATCATCGGCGGGGGGACGCAAGGAAGGTCCACGGTTAGGGCCCTTTGCCGCCTCTTTCCCGTTCAAGATATTCGGTTGTTTGATGTGGATCCCCGGGCAGGGAAAAGATTTGAGGAGGAAATGTCGGCCCTGGTGAACCTTCCGGTCTGCATCTGCCTGACTTCCCAAGAAGTTGTGGAAGGGGCTGACATAATTGTTACGGCAACCACAGCAGAGGGGGAATTCATAAGGAATGAATGGGTTAACCCTGGGAGCTTCATTGCCAGCATCGGCTCCTACCCCGAGCTGGATTCCGCCCTGCCTCTCAAGGTTGATAAGGTGGTGGTTGACGACCGGGCTCAGGCCCGCTACCGGGGAGAGCTGTGGAGGGGGTTTGAGAGAGGAATTTTCACCGATGAATTGGTCTATGCCGAGCTCGGCGAGATCGTATGCGGAAAGCAGAGGGGACGAGAGACTCCGGAAGAAAGGACGCTGGCCTGCATGACCGGGGTCGGGACTCTCGATGTGGCCGTCGCCCGGCGGGTGTATGAGATTGCCCGGGAGCGAAACCTGGGAACATTCTTCCGGCTACATTCTTAGGGAAGGATCATCTCCGATAATCCCTTGGCAGTCAGCGGCAAGACCAATAAAGAAATTGAGGCTTATTTCAGAATCAAGAGGTCTGCCGCGAGCAAAATTGTCAGAAGGGTGGAAAAGAGGCTTCTCAATCCGATGCTTCCGGCGCGTTCCGGCCTGGCCCCCTGGCCCAAACAGAGACGTTACCGCCATTTTTTCAAAACTCTAAACTGATACGGTTATTCTTTGAAAGCGGTCAGGGGTTCCCGGATGAGTTGTCCTTTACGGAAGCGGTCGATGGACAGGCAGGAAATGTCGATGGAGGGTTTTTCTTCGATGATTAACTCGGCCATGACTCGGCCTACAGCCGGGCTGTGCTGAAAACCGTGACCGCTGAAGCCGTTTGCTAAAAAAAATCCTTCGACTCCGGGAACCTCTCCCAGAATGGCATGGTTATCCGGAGAGATTTCATAAGAGCCGGCCCAGCCGCTGTTTATCTCAGCTTTTTCCATGATGGGAACGCGGTAGATGGAATTCTCGGCAACTTCCACCATGGCCGCGAAATCCACATTGACATTGAAAGAGGGCAAATTATCCTTGGGCCCGGAAATTAGAAGACCTGCTCCTTCCCGGCGAAAATACCAGGCCCGGTGAAAATCAATCACCAGGGGGATGGGGTCGGGAATCCAGGGGAAGGGCGCCGTGAAGAAAAGTTGCCGGCGATAAGGCTGAACAGGCACTTCCACCCCGGCCATTTTGCCCACTTCTTCGGCATAAGGGCCGGCGGCATTGACGACGATGGGAGAAGAGATATCCCCTTTGGCCGTGCGGACAGAAGAAATTTTCCCGTTCTTTTGATAAATTTCCAGAACTTCCGTCCCCTCGTAGATTTTTACCCCTCCCTGCCTGGCTCCTTTTACAAATCCGCTCAGGGCTTCATAAGGACCGGCGTATCCATCTAAGGAGCAGAAAGTTCCTCCTGTCAGGTCATCCACTTTCAGGTATGGCCAGCGGTAATTGATTTCTTTGGGGGAAAGCAATTCCACATGGATACCAAATTGATGTTGAAGCGCAGAGTTTTCCCTGAAAATAGACCACTCAGCTTCTGTGGTGGCCAAGAAAAGATAACCCGCTCTTTTAAAGCCCAAATCAACCCCGGTGATCTCCTCAAAGTTGTTCCAGGTTTTAAGGCTTTCCAGAGAGAAGCGAATATTTATCTCCGTAGAAAATTGGGCTCGAATGCCCCCAGCGCATTTGCCGGTAGAGCCTTCTCCGAGCATTCCTTTTTCCAGGAGAACTATTCCTTTAGCCCCTTTTTGGACGAGGTGATAGGCGATGCTTGCTCCGATGATTCCGCCGCCAACAATGACAATGTCCGCCGTTTTTTCCATGGCTATAGAATTTACCAGCTATGCCGGGTCAGGATATCAGAGGAAATGGCAACTGAATCCTTCCGGCGGGAATTAAAGCAGTCCTTCTCCTTGCCTTGAATTATCACCGGTCAAGCTCAGGGAAATTCCCTTCTGTCTTTTCCTTTGAAGAAAGTAAAAGATGGCGATCAGGGCCAGACCCGCGACGAGGGATTGGGCGTCCGAAAGAAAAATGGGGAAAGGAATGAAAATGGCGCCGGCCACGAGAATGATTCTCTCCAGTGGGTTCAGCCGGGTCAACATCCACCCCTGGAAACCGATGACCAGAAGGTAGATTCCCATGACTGCAATCAGAAAAGCCAGGACGATCTCCGGCCAGGTTCCTTTCAGGAGGATCCCCCGATTATACACCATAAGAAAAGGAATGATATATCCGGCAACGGCGATGCGGGAAGCTGTAAAGCCCGTGCGCATAGGGTCGGTTCCGGCCAGAGAAGCGCCCGCGTAAGCTGCCAGGGCCACAGGGGGAGTCACGCAGGCCATGATGGCAAAATAAAACACGAAGAGATGGACCGAGAGAAGTTCGCCCCCCATTTCGATTAACGTAGGGGCTCCCACGGACACGGCCAAGACATAGGCGGCCGCAGTTGGCAGACCCATGCCCAGGACGATTGTCGAAATCATGACCAGGCCCAAAACGATAAGGTAGCTCCCTTTGGAGTAGGCAATCACCATGCTGGAGAATTTTAAACCCAAACCGGTGTTGACCACCACGCTGATGATAAAACCCGCGCCAGCGCAAGCGCAGGCGATCATGACCAGGTTCTTTCCTCCCATATCCAGGGCGTGAAGGATTTTTGCAGGAGTCATCCAGCGAGCACGGTCGAAGTAGCTTATGACCAAACACATGACCGTTCCGTAAAAAGCCCCCAGGAAAGGAGAAAACCCGATAACCATCAGGGCCAGCAGGGTAAAAATGGGCAGCAAAAGGTAGGAATCCCGGAGCAGGATATTGAGGGGCGGCGAGGCGGCTGTATCCATCCCCTTCATACCCGTTTTTAAAGCTTCGAAGTGAACCATGAACCCCACGCAGAGAAAATAAAGGACCGCGGCCGGCAATGCCGCCTTGCAGATGGAGATGTAAGGAATTTGGGTTATCTGCGACATTAGAAAGGCGGCCGCACCCATGATCGGGGGCATAAGCTGGCCGCCGGTGGAGGCGGCGGCCTCCACTGCTCCGGCAAACTGGGGATGATATCCGAGGCGGCGCATCAGCGGAATGCTAAACGTCCCTGTGGCAAAGACGTTGGCCGCGGCTGAGCCGCTGATCGTGCCGAAAAAAGCGCTTGAGATTACCGCTACTTTGGCCGGGCCTCCGGTTGTTCGGCCGGCCACCCGGCAGGCCAGGTCGATGAAATACTGTCCGAGCCCAAGGTAATGGATGAAGGCTCCGAAGATGACAAACAGGGCCACGAAGATGGCCGATACCCCTGTTATGCTGCCATAGATCCCCTCATCTTCCAATAGATAGGAAGCCTCTATAACCTTGGATAAAGAAAATTCTTTATGATAGAGAAGGCCGGGGAGATGATGGCCGAAAGCCAGGTATCCCAAAGCGACGATCATCAATATGGCCAGGGCCAGGGCCGTGGAGCGGCGCACGGCCTCGATCAAGGTGGATAGAATGATCACTCCCATGATGATCTGGAAAAGGGTTACTTCGGTGACCCCCTCCCAGCGGGCGTTAAGCTGCTCCCGGTAAAGAATAACGTATAAAGAAGGAAGGGCTGCCATAATCGCCAGGAGCCAGTCATACCACGGGATGCGGTCCTTTGGCGAACGGCCGGTCATGGGGTAAAGGAGAATGGCCAGGGGGACGAGGATTAATAAATGAAAACCTCTTTGCAAACGGGGTTCAAGGACTCCGACTGCTCCGGTATAAAGGTGAAATAGCGAAATACCCACGGCAAAGGAAACGACGATGATCTTTGAAATTCCCGACAACTCCCGCATTCTTTCCCCCCGAATGCTGAAAATATTATTACTTCTTTCGAACCTGAGAAGCAGGACGGAAACTAAAATGGGTCTGAACGGATGAAGGGTCAAAAGAATAGGGCCGAGACTTTAGATCAAGTCCCGGCCCCAGGTTGGCTACTTCATATAGCCTTTCTCTTTGTAATACTGCATTGCGCCGGGATGGAGCGGCCCGGGCATATCCTTCCAGGCGGTAGCGGGGTCGAACACCTCCATGCTCTTGTGGATCGAGGGCAGACGATCCTTAATCTCACAAACGATTTTGGTAATCTCATAAACTACCTTAGGCTCAATGCTCTTATGGACCATGATTACCGTGCCCATGACAGCCGTGGGCACATCCTCTGCGAGAATCCCGGAATACATTTCTTTTTTGATCACCCCGATGCCAAAGCCGTAATTTTTCTGCATCAACTTCATAAGGTCTTCGGGCCAGGGAAGGATGCGCAGCTTACGCCCCAGCGCTGCTTCCTGGACGATGGCCGCTGGGGGCGCGATGTTCAGGCAGGCAAAGTCGATGTGGCGGTCCTTCAGGTTGGTGGCAATCTCGGTATATCCTGTCTGGAAAATTTTTCCACCTTTCTTCTTTATCTCGTCGTAGTTCGTGCGATAATAATCTTCGATCATCTTCCTGAAGGTAAACTCCCCGCTGACCCCCACTTTCCCCGTACCCACTCTAATTGGCTTGGGATATTCTATCATTCCCCGGATCGTGGTCACGCCGGTGTCTTCGGCGGCCAGGACGTGCAGGAAGTTGTCGCTGAAGCTTCCCCCTATGACCATGAGGTCTTCAAACTTTTCGGTGTAAGGATCCATTCCCTTCCTAGCCGCCACCAGGAACGGCGGCAAGGCCCAGCCCATCTCAGCTTTTTTCGTCCCTACGACGGGCTGGTTCGTGGTCCCTCCTCCCGGAACCACAGTAATTTGGATGTGAGGGGCCTTTTCTTCGATGATTTTGGCCATACCGGCAGCCATGACAAACCACCCCCCCCCTGTTCCGCCGGAGGTCCAGGTAAGGCGGACCTTTTCCGAAGCATCAGACGGTGCGGCTGCAATCAGTCCGATTACAAAGATCGCCATCGTTGTTAGAATAACTTTCTTTTTGTTCATGGAGTGCCTCCTTTCCCTTTGTTTAAGTGGTTTCTTCTTCTCTTATTTTCCCTCTCGAAATCCTTTAAAGTCTCTCTTCGATGCGCTGCAATAATATATAGAATTAACCGCAATGGCAGATATTGTACTTGATCTTCTCATTCACCGTCAAGATTGTTTTCGGCCAGCAAAGGCGTAGGACTAGCGTGAGGGCTCAAATTACAGGATTTTGGTGATCACGGCCCAGGGCACGATGATCTCGAAGGGGGAATCGCCGCCGTGGGTGTAGCGGGGGGTGCGATATTTATCTCCCTTTTCAAAATGGGGATTTTCGATGAAGCCGTGGTCTGAGAACATAATGATAAGGCTTTGCGAAGGAAGTTCGCGCAGGCGGGGGGCCAGGTCGAGCTCCAGGCACTGGAGGACATTGCGGAAGAGGTGCTCCGGTGTTCCCTTTTCCGTGTGCACCCGTTCGTCGATCCCGCCTACCTTCCAGACCCTTTCTTCCAGGCCGGCGCCGGGGGCGGAATCTTTTTCCAGAGCTGCTTTCAAAAATTCCATCTGCCTGGGCGTGGAGGAGGGCAGGTGGGCCCAGAGCGTTCCTTCCTGGGCGATCCGGATCTGGCCACCCAGGGGGCCGAAGAATTTCTCTTTGAGATACTCCCATAAATCCCAGCGCATTCCATCCATGAGCAGGTATATCTTTTGAGTCTCCCTTAGCCCCTTACGCAGGGCCAGTGAGGGAAGATCTTCGATCATCCTGGGCCGCTTCTTCTCCCCGGTTTCCCAGGAGGGAAGATTCTCCCGATAAAACTTGGAAAAGCTTTCGCAGAAGGAGTCCTTCATTCTTTGGGCCTGGGCCAGGCGCTCCCTCACTGGAGATGGAAGGGAAATCTTAAGCCTTTGCACGCTCGCAGGTAATGTTTCGGCAAGGAAGGACAAGGGACTCAAGTTTTGCAGGTATAGGGATTCCCATTTCTGAAAGTCCTGGGGCGGGCTTCCTTCTTTTCTCTTTAAAGCGGAGATCATCTTTAGGAGAAGGCCGTAATCATCCAATACCTCCCCCATCTCTTTTTTCTTAACGGTTAGAATAGAGGGCCGCCCGGCCAGGCCAGTATCTTCGGGAACCTTTGCCTCCTCTTCTTCCCTTTCAGGAGAGGCCAGCAGCCTTTCAAAAGACTCCCGCAGAATAGAGGGAAAGATCGTCTCCCTCCGAAAGATCTCCCCGGCCGTTTGCGGGGCAAGGAGCTTCCAGAGCCTGGCCAGATTTCCTTCCTCCTTTTCGGTTTCTTCCACTATTCCCGCGAAGAGCCGCAGGTCTTTCTCCCGCAAGGCTCCGGCTGCTTCGGCGAGCTGGCGGACCAATAGATTGTTTCTATCCTCCGCCTCATTTTGCAGAAAGGGGAAAAAGGAAGATATCTCCCGGGGGAGCATGCCGTATCCTTCAATCCAGAGGGAAAAGAGAAGGGCTCTTTGAAAAGGCCCCGGGCCGAGATCTTTTAGAAGCGGAAGAAGATGGGGAAAATCCTTTTCCATAAAGCTGGCCAGCCCTTCGCGTTCAAGGGGGCTGGCGCCTGTTTCTCCTTTGCCGATGAACTGGACAAAAGTCCCTTCGGAGATATCTTCTTCCTTCAGCCATTGGCGGAAGATCTGGCGAATCTGGGCGAGGGTATATTTCCGGTGGATGAGGACTTCATAAAGCTGATCCAGATCCCTGCGGACTACCACGACCCTTCCCCGAAAAGCCTCGTTGATCCCCTGCACGGTTAGAGGCGTCAGAGCCTCTTCCAGCCTTACAAATGAAGATTCGTCCCGCACTGGCGCAAGGGAGAGGAGCCTGCGGATGGCCGAGGCCTTCTCTTTTTCCCCCACCTCTTCCAGGCCGCTCAGATAAGGGAGAAGTCTTTCCTGATAAGTGGGCGCATTCAGAGCCTCGATGGTCTCCTGGATGCCCAGGTCAAGGGACTCTTCCATTTCGCGAAGGGGCGAGAGCGAGGTCTCTTTCCCCAGGACAAAGCCGCAGGAGCAGACCGGGCTTCTCTGCAGGGCATCCGGCGATGGGCCGCGGCACTGCTGAAGAAGCACGGAAGTAAGGGCCCGGTCCACCGAACTTAGATTATGATGGACGGAAACCATCTCCACCTGATTCAGGCGGGAGAGGAGGGCATAACGCCGGGATTGACGAAGTTTTTCATAGGGGGCAAACTGGTCTCCCGAGCGGGCCCGGCGGTGTTCCTCCAGGTAGAGATGAATATACTTTTCCCGGAAATCCTGAAACCGCTGCAAAAGGCCCTGAATCGCCTCCGGGGAAATGGAAATTTTATCCGGCTCAAAGAAGCTAAGGAGCGCCTCCTTTTCTTCTGGCAGGTTATGGTAAGCAGGGCGGTCGGGGATGGAGAGGCGCTGGTCGCTTAAATACTGATGAACAAAAAGAACCCTTTCGGTATGGTCCAGAAAAGCCTTCACCTCTTCCAGGCGGCGGAGTTTTTCGGCAAAGAAGGGCTCCTTTCCGGCGGCGGCAAGAAACCGCTCCAACCCTTCTCTCGAAGGAAAGCTGACCTTCACCTCATCCCACTGGGAGAGAACATCCTTTATGTCCTGTTCCCAGGAAGCCCAGGGGAGATTTTTGAAGGTTTGAAAAGAAGAGGCCCAGCGCACCCTCTGGAGGAGGTTTCGCAGGGCTTCGGTCTCCGCCTCTTTTCGGGCCCTGACTTGACTCCACAGCTCCTCCTGGGAAAGGAGGGTGAAAGGGCCTTTGCGGAACTTGTCGGGAATCAGCGGATGCTGGGGGATGGTCAGGCGCAGCTCTTCGCTCAATATTTCGCCCCTTCCCAGGCTGGTGATTCCTTGAAGTCCCATCCGGGATATTTCTTCGAGACCCCTTTTCCTCGTTCCCTGGCAGGCTACGGTATTTCCAGAGAAGAGCAGGGCCAGGACGAGGACTTCAAATTGGTTCTTCAAAAGGCCGTATTCCCCTTTGCGCAAAGCCCAATAAAGGGCCTCCGGCGGCAGCGGCCCCTTCTCCAAGAAGGAGAGGAAATGTTCGGCCAGTTCGTTATGCCGGGAATCTACCTGGAGGAGGTATTGATTTCCTTTCTTCCTGATCAGGCCCATGGGCTTGAGAAGTCCGTCCAGAACCGCCCGCAGGCCAAACTGGGTCCGGTCGCTCACCTCCAGCATGCCCGTGGCAAAAAAATCTCTGAGGAGGTTCGGCAGGGTCATGGGAGGAAGGGCTTCGAGATACGGATGGATCCGCTGATGCCGCGGAAACCTCCGGGAGAGTAAGGGCGGGATGAAATCTTCGAGAAATTTTTCCTGGCTGAGGTACCCGTAAGCAGAGACTTCCACCTGCCGGTCATCCCAGAGGAGGAGGCCGCTGAAATAGGCTCTGGTAAAGATCTCTCCCAATCTTTTCTTGGCCCCATTGAGGAAATTCAGGAGGTATTCCTTGCCCCGCTGTCCGGACTCGGATCCCTCCCTCCCATAGCGGTCCATAAGGAGGGCCACGGCCAGCGCCTCCCGCAGCCAGATTTCCTCTTCTTCCTGGAAAGCCGCGGGAATCCAAAAGAGGAATGTGCCCGGATGTTTTTGCCGAAGAACCGGAAGCAAACTCTGGCGCAGGTGATCAAACTGGCGGTCAATTCCGTTGGTCGTGCCCACGATGAGGAAGAAATCCTCCTCTATCTTCTTCCATTCCTCACCGAGGTTTTCGGCTTCAGCCAGGGTAATTTCATCGACCTGGCGCAAGAGGATCAAGCCATGGCGGCGGGTATGTTCCCATATAACCGAAACCCGCTGCTGCTTAAGCTCGGCCCATCCGGCAAAAGGAAGGTGGGGCGATTCGGCCAGAGGGATCAGACGGTCAAAGACGCGGCGGTCGCCCGGATAAATTTCCGCCACGGTCTGGCGAATTTTGCGGCGCATGATGCCGGGGATATCCGCTTTGAGGTCGATGGTGAATTGGTCATCCAGAGGATCTTTCCCGGAAGAGACGGCCAGGTAGGAGCTTTCCTTGGCCAGACGATCGAGAATGTCGCGGAAGTACTGGTAGTTGATATTCGTTTCCAGGTCCGTAACGCGGAAGAGGACCATCTCGGCCATGTGGCGGGCCGTGTATTTGGTGCGCACCGGAGAGATGGCAAAGAGGATCAGCAGCTTCACCGCTTCCAGGGCCACCTTCTGCTGGTCAGGGTCTTTGAATATCTGCGGAATTTCATCCTGGTAATAGTGGAATACTTTTTCCACGAAAGGCTGGGTTTCGGCTGTCTCCCGGATGCGGTGGATGAAATGATCAAAGAGAACGGCCGGGCTTAAAAGATCCTGGGCCGGCCTCATAAGGAAAGAGGGAATTGCCCGCTCGGCATTCCCTTTCAGCCGGTAGTGGATGAAATCCACAATGCCCCGTTGTTCGGAAAAAAGGGGCTTGAGGCGGTCCAGGAGAGTGATGGTGGCCGGATGAACCGGGTAGAGCTGGGAAAACCGCGCTTGGTCAACCGGAAAAGAAGGAAAGTAGCTCCTGAGCGCCTGGAAGATTTCATGGATATGGCCCTCGGATCCTTCCCTGTGGCGGATGAGCCGGTGAGAAACCAGCTCTTCGATGTGCGAACGCCCCAGGCTGATGCGCAGGGGATATCGGTCTTTGATCTTGTTGAAAGTGGCCTGGTTGATCTCCCCGGTCTCTTCGATCCATTCCTGCAGGGAGGCGACGACCCAGAGGGGGAATGAAGAAGCCTCCTCTCCCAGGTATTGCAGAAAGCGGATGTCTTCATTGTAAGCATGGGGGTCAGTCTTGGAGCGGAGAAACTCGGAGAGCTCATCCACCAGCAGGGCCATTCCCGAAAAACCCATTTCCCGCATGGTCTTCCGGATTTTGGCAAAGGTTCCCTGGCGGGACTCGGTTCCTTCAAAGGGCTCGCCGAGCTCTTTGGAAAGTTCATGAAAAATTTCCTTAAGGAAGATGTCCTCCAGGAATTCCGTGGACCGGTGCTGGATAAGGGATATTTCCGCCGCCAGAAACCGGCGGGGGTGGAGGGTTTTTTGGAATTTTTCCAATGACGGGGCCTGTTCCCGGAGGACCGCCCAGGACTCGGCGTGGCGCAGGAGAAGGCTGAGCATGCTTAAAAAATGAGACTTGCCCGAGCCGAAATGCCCTTTCAGAAATACTCCCCGCCCTTCCGGCTGGCTGAAAGAATTTAAAATTCTCTCCAGGCTGTCCTGCGCTTCCCCGGTGACTACGAAGGAATTAAGGATCATCCGCCGCAGATGGGGCTCTTTTAAGTCTTTAAGCTGAATGACCGTTTTAATCTCCGGCACTTCGATTAAATCCCCGACCCGCATCAAGGGCGCACCTCCATGTCCGGTTGCTTTTTCCGGGACGTGTAAGAAGAAATCAGGGCAATAAAATCCCGGCCGTACTTGCGGAAAGTGATTTCCCCAACTCCGGCAATGGCCATCATCTTCGCGGGTGTATCGGGCAGGGCCTTCGCCATCTGGCGTAAAGTGCGGTCATGAAAGATGCAATAAGGGGGGAGGCTTTCCCTCCGGGCTAACTGTAAGCGCAACTTCCTTAAGTCCTCAAAGACGTCTTCGCGGAACTCTTCCTGTACGGGCAGGACGGGGATCTTTGTCTCTGCCGGGGGAGGGGAAAGAAAGAGCTGCTCCTGCCCTTTCATCACCTCCCTGCCCCAGGGAGTAAGGAGAAGGACCGGATAGGGCTTCCCGCCCATGACGATGCGGCGCTGGGTAAGACACCCGTGAGCTAGAAGTTCCTGAATCCACTTCTCAATCTGACCCTGACGGAATTCGCCCAGAAGCCCATAGGTGGAAAGGCGGCTAAGGAGGAATTGTTCGATCTTACTGTCTTTGGATCCGGCCAGCATTTTTACGGCCATGGACTGGCCGAAGCGGCCCTTAAGGCGGGCTACTCCGCTTAGAATCTTTACGGCTAAGAGAGGATCCATTCCTTCCGGGGAAGCCGCAGGCGCTTTCCTTCGGTTTTGGCAAAGGTCGCAGCGGCCGCAGTCAGGGGAGGAGACTCGTTCCCCGAAGTAATCAAGGAGAAAGGCCCGGCGGCAATGGGCCGAGGTTCCATAAGCCATGATCTGGTCCAGCTTTTCCATCTGGTGGGCTTTGCGCAGCTTAAGTTTATGGAAATCGATTTTCAGCTCGGCCGAGGGCAGGCGGGAAAGCAGGCGGAGGCCCCTTCCCCGGAAAGGGGGGATATACGTTCCTTCCTCCTTTTCTTCCAGGTCAGTCATAAGTCTCCGGAAAGCCTCTTTGGAAAGGCCGGCTTTGTCGGCCATCTCCTCCGGGAGAAACTGAATTCCCTCCATAAGCTCTTCATCCGTGTAGTGATCGCCAATTCTTTTCAGAAAATTAGCTTTGGCCGAAAACTTCTTTGGCAGGGAATGGAGAATGGCTGCCGGTTTGACCCGAAGATAAAGCTCGGCCCGGTTCTCGTAACGGTGCAGGCGGTGAATTATCCCTGCTTCTTCCAGGATCTTGAGGGCGGAAGCCACGGCCATGTCCGGAACCGGCAGCTGGCAGAGCTTCCCGATTTCCCGGTAGGTCAACCAGATCGGATCTTCCGGCCTTAGCAGCAACGCCTGATGGACCGTGAGGATAACCTCCGGGGCTGGGTAGCTGGCTTCGATGAAGAACTCCTGGAGACGGCGGTCTGCCGGCGAAAAAAGAAGAAGGCACTCTGACCGCTCACCGTCGCGTCCGGCCCGTCCGGATTCCTGATAATAGGACTCAATGCTTCCCGGCAGCTGATGGTGGATGACCATGCGAATATCCGAACGGTCGATCCCCATGCCGAAAGCGTTAGTGGCCACGATGAGGTCCAGGCTCCCCTCCAAAAAATCCTCCTGCACGCGGCTGCGCTCCTCTTCCTCCATGCCCGCGTGATAGCCTTCGGCATATATGCCCTGGTCCATCAGGTGGCCGACGATGGATTCCACATTCTTCCGCGTTCCCGTGTAAACAATCACCCCGCCGGAAAATTTGCTAAGCCGCCGGACAAGGAGGTCCATCTTTTCTTTGGCGCTCCCCAATGGGGAAACATCCCAGAAGAGGTTTTCCCGGTCAAAGCCCGTGATAAACTGCTTGGGAGCCCTGAGCTTTAACTGGCTGATGATATCTTCCCGGACCTTCGCGGTTGCTGTAGCAGTGAGGGCGATGGTCTGCGGCCGGCCCAGCCAGTCGAGGGCCTGGCCGATGCGCAAATAATCCGGACGGAAGTCATGGCCCCACTCGGAGATACAATGCGCTTCGTCCACGGCCACCAGGGATACGGCCTGTTTCTTCAGGGCGCTCATGAACGGACCGTTCCGCAGGCGCTCGGGAGAGACATAGATGAGCTTGTAGGCTCCGGCGGCAATCTCGCGCAAGGCTTCTTCCTGTTCTCCTAGGCCCATAAGGCTGTGAATGGAGATGGCCGGAAGTTCCCGGACGCGTAGAGTATCGACCTGATCCTTCATCAAGGCGATCAGGGGGGATACGACTAAGGATACGCCAGGGAGGACCAGGGCCGGAAGTTGATAGCAGAGGGACTTCCCGCCTCCGGTGGGCATGATCACCAGCGTATCCTCACCCGAAAGAAAAGCCTCGAGGATCTCTTCCTGCCCCGGGCGAAAATTCCGGAAGCCAAAGACTTTCTCCATGAGGAATTGGGCCTTCTGGAAACGATCTTCCCCGTCTGCCGGTTCAGGAAGCCTGGAGGATTTCATCCGGGCTCCTCAGAAAGTTTTAGGTTCATTGTATAGCAATTTCCTTTTTGGCAACCTTTAGATTCTTACATCTTTCAGTCTGAGAATTTTCTTCTAATGCTTTTATTCCCCTCGCCCTTTCCCTCTCCCCAAGGGGAGGGAAGCTGTGAAAAAATTCAGCAATACCTCCTCTCCCTTGATGGGAGAGGGTAGGGTGAGGGTGAAGAGCTAAAGAATTTCTTTAAGTTATTTATCCCCCTCCCCTTAATCCCCTCCCGCAAGGGGAGGGGAATTATGTTCTATCCCAATTTTTTCACACCTTCAGAGGGTGGAGTGAGGGGGTATGGTTTGTGGCGCCATATTTAGTATTTTTTAAAACTCTGTGTTCTCAGTGCCCTCTGTGGCTAATTTCAAATTCTTGCGAATCTTTTTAATCGTCCCCCAGAGCGATTTATTATGGGGATGCTGGCGAATCGCCTCCTCCAGCAGTTTCAGAAAGTTCGGCAGATCGCCCTGGGTTTCATAGATCTTTTGCAGGGTTTTTAGGACCACATAATCCGAAGGATCATGGCGAAAAGCATCGGCCAGGCAGCGGATGGCCTCCGGGTACTCCTTCAGGTGATAATGGCAGAACCCCTCCTGTTTAAGGAAAAAATAATTCCCCGGCTCTAAGGAGACAGCAGTTTTATATTCCGCCGCCGCTTCCCGGACCATCCCGGCATCCTTAAGTTTCTGGGCCAGAAGGCCGTGCATCTGGGGGTTGTCTTTCCTCGATTCCATTCCGATGACTGTGGTAAGCTCCTTTAGAACCTGGGACTTCGGACGGTTCCGGCCGCGCAGCCGGAGGATCTCTTTTTGCACAAAGCGGTCGTCGGGCCGGAGATCCTGAATCCGCTCGTAGCAGGCCAGGGCTTCATCAAATCGTTTCGTGCGGTTGAGAATCAAAGCTTTCTCTTTCAGGAATGGAAGATTGTCCCGCTGAACCACCAGCACCTTCTCCAGTTCATCGAGCGCTTCCGGGAATTTCTCCATCTCTTTAAGAGCCCGGGCAATCTTGAGATGCAGAGAGGGTCTGGGATCGCGAGAGGAAGCCTGCCGGAAGCATTCCAGAGCCTGGCGGGGGGAGCGTTCTTTTAAAAAAAAGTCGCCCAGAACAGACAGAGCTTGCGGATGCTGGGGATCATGCGCCAGGACTTCCTCGGCTAAAATTCTTCCCTCGGTCAGAAGCCCCTGGCGCAGGTATAGGTCGGCCAGACTTATTTTCAGCAGAATATGGTCGGGGTTCTGCCGCAGGCCTTCCTGGATTTCCTTTTTGGCTTCCTCAAACTTTCCACTTTCTTTGAGGGCTCGTATGCGCGGCTCTCTCGTCAAGGAGACCTCTTCTCCGGCTGTTTGCCAGCCCCGAAGGATGAAATCATAAAAATTTTAATGTGTTTGCGATTTTTCCGCAAGAAAATAAACCAGATGGAGTACATAAAAACCTGGTTTTCTGACCGTCGATCACTTTTATTTTTTAACCTTTTCCTAAGCCGAGCGGCCTCCCGCCTGAGCCTGGGCATGGATGAGATTGTCCGCATGATCTTAAGAATAAAGTGATCGACGGTCAGCCTGGTTTTGTCTTGACAAGGCAAGTGGAATTTCCTACTATAAATTTTCAAAACAAATCAATGTGTTTCCCATATTTTTATGAAAAGGGACGGCAAAAAAAGATTCCTGCCCTGCTTTCTGGCCACAGGAGTTGGGAGTTTACCCCATGCCGATGTGCAAAGGGCCTGCGCGCTCATTGCCCGGACCATGCCCCAAACTCCCTTCTGGCCCCAGCTCCCTGAACACAGTTTTCTGGAGAGTATGACCATTCAGGTCAGTCCCGGGCTTCCTTTCTTGAAGGTTGAAGAAGAGAAAGGAAAGGTTTTTTTCGATACCACTCTTGATCAGGCCCGGGAATTAGAAAAAGTTTATAATTTTTATTTAACCGGTGACACGAACTCTTACCCTATTCCGCCGGCCTATGCGGGCGGCATGGAAGGGATGATGCGATATCTTAAAGAAAATCAACATTTATCCTTACGATTTTTCAAAGGACAGATCGTCGGACCGATTACCTTTGGTTTGTCGATCCAGGACAATGACGGGAAGGACATCATCCACAATGAGGTCGTCTTTGATGCCGTGATGAAAGGCTTGTTGCTGCGGGGCCGATGGATCATCCAAAGGATGAAAACGATTGCTGAAGAAGTTATCCTCTTTATTGATGAACCAGGACTATCAGGCTATGGGTCGGCTTTTTTTAGCGTGGATGCTTCAACCATTACCGGGCGGTTGAATGAAATGATCGAAGAATTTCAGGCCCAGGGCGTCTGGGTAGGGGTGCACTGCTGCGGGAATACGGATTGGTCCTTACTCCTGAGGACAAAGGCGGACATCATCAATTTCGATGCCTGGGGATTTTTTGAACGTTTCTCCCTTTATTCCGATGCCCTGAAAGATTTTTTCTCACGTGATGGAATTCTGGCCTGGGGAATCGTACCTACGTCGGAGTTCACGGGGAAGGAAACGGTTGAAGGGTTGATGGAAAAGTTGGAAGCGGACTTAGGGGATCTGGCTAAAAAGGGAATTCCTGAGAAAATTCTGAATGAAAGATGTCTCCTGACCCCCAGCTGAGGAATGGGTTTAATGTCCGCAGGTGCTGCGGAAAAGGCAATGAACCTTCTTGCCGGGCTCTCCTGGCGGATGAGGGAAAAGTATTTCACCGTGGAGGACGCAGAGGGCGCAGAGAAAGAAACAGTAATTTTGTAAGAACATAAAGAATAAAGGGAAAGGCAGTTTTTTTTATTTAAGGATTTTTCTCAGCGTTCTCCGCGTGCTCTGCGGTGAATAATTAAAAAACAATGGCAACTCCTAAAGGACGATTAAACAGAATTCGCAACATCGGCATCATGGCCCACATCGATGCCGGAAAGACTACGGTTACCGAGCGTATCCTCTACTACACGGGCCGGTCCCACAAGATGGGCGAAGTCCACGACGGCGAGGCGGTAATGGATTGGATGCCCCAGGAACAGGAGCGGGGCATTACCATCACCTCCGCTGTGACCAGATGCTCCTGGAAAGGATACGATATTCATATAATCGATACCCCAGGCCACGTGGATTTTACCATCGAAGTGGAAAGAAGCCTCAGGGTCCTGGATGGCGCGGTGGCCCTTTTTGACGCTGTGGGCGGCGTGGAGCCTCAATCGGAAACGGTCTGGCATCAGGCGGACAAATACCGCGTTCCGCGGATCACCTTCATCAACAAGATGGACCGGGTGGGGGCTAATTTTTTGGGAACCGTGGAAATGATGAAAGAAAAGCTTGGAGCCCGGCCTGTCCTCATCCAGCTGCCTTTGGGCGAAGAGGAGCGTTTTCAGGGAGTCGTGGATTTAATCCGGATGAAAGCGATCATCTGGGACGAAGAGACTCTGGGGGCTACGTTTGAGGAAGTGGAAATTCCGGCGGATTTTTTTGCGGAGGCCCAAAAATACCGGGACCAATTGGTGGAAGCTTTGGCCGAAAGAAGCGATCCTCTCATGGAAAAGTATCTGGGAGGGCAAGAAGTTTCCGCCGCGGAGATCAAAACGGTCTTAAGAGCGGCCACGCTGAAATTCGAGCTGGTGCCGGTTCTCTGCGGGGCGGCCTTGCGCAACAAAGGCATTCAGCCCCTTTTGGACGCAGTGGTGGATTACCTTCCGGCCCCCGTGGACATTCCCCCGGTTAAGGGTTTCAACCCGAAAACCGGAAACGCGGAAACCCGCCGCAGCTCTGACCAGGAACCGTTAGCCGCACTGGCTTTTAAAATTGCCATCGATGAAGGGAGAAAACTGACCTACATCCGGATGTACTCCGGAGTCCTGCGGACCGAACAGGATGTGTACAACTCCACCAGGGGGAAGCGGGAGCGGGTGGCCCGCATCTTCCGCATGCATGCTAATAAAAAGGAGAGAATCCCGGAGGTCCGGGCCGGGGACATCGTAGCCGCTGCCGGTTTAAAAGA
Source organism: Deltaproteobacteria bacterium (assembly GCA_016875165.1). GTDB lineage: Bacteria > Desulfobacterota > SM23-61 > SM23-61 > SM23-61 > JAHJQK01. The sequence goes on along the minus strand of VGSF01000016.1, from coordinate 7,510 downwards.
GACGGCCACCGGCGACACCCTCTGCGACGAATCCCATCCGATCACCCTCGAACGGATCGATTTTTATGAGCCGGTGACCTCCGTGGCTATCGAACCAAAATCCCGGTCCGACCAGGAGAAACTGATATTTTTTTTGCAGAAGCTAACCGACGAAGACCCTACCTTTCGAGTAAAGTTTGATGAGGACACAGGACAAACCGTCATCTCCGGGATGGGAGAGCTGCACCTGGAAGTAATCGTAAGAAGGCTGCGGGAAGATTTCAACGTTGCCGTAAACGTAGGCAAACCTCAGGTGGTCTACCGGGAGACCATCACCCAGGTTGCCGAAGGGGAGGGGAAATTCGAAAGGGAGATTGAAGGCGTCCTGCATTTCGGGCATGTGCGCCTGCGTCTGGAACCCCGCCTGCGGGGTTCAGGGATCGAATTCAGCAGAGCCTTTGCTGACGGAACCATCCCTCTAGAATTTATCCCGAGCATCGAAACCGGCGTCCAAGAATCTACCGGGAACGGCGTGGTGGCCGGGTATCCTGTAGTTGATTTACAGGTTAACCTCCTTAGCGGAACCTTCCGCGAGGCTCAGTCCTCGCCCTTAGCTTTTCAGGTGGCGGCGGCCATGGCTTTTCGGGAAGGGTGCCAGAAAGCTCAACCGGTATTACTCGAGCCGATCATGAAGACCGAGGTGGTCGTGCCGGAAGAATTCCTGGGCGAGGTCATTGGAGACTTGAGCGCCCGCAAGGGCCGGATCGATCAGATTCAGGCCAAAGGGAAAGTCAGTGTGGTGGATGCCTTCGTGCCTTTGAAGGAGATGTTCGGCTACTCCACAGACTTGCGCTCGTTGAGCCAGGGGCGGGGCACGTTTACCATGCAGTTTAATTATTTTGACTGGATACCCGACAAAAGAAATAAATAAACGCAAGGCGCAAGGGCGAATAAAAATATTTTTCAAGTTATTAACACCCCCACCCTAACCCTCCCCCATCCAGGGGGAGGGAATTTTGGATCCCCCAGTATCTCCCCTCCCCTGGCGGGAGGGGGATGGGGGGAGGGGGATAGAAAAGCAAATTCCTATACAATTAAATTATTTGAGCCTCTTGCAAAAGTCCGTAATTTACCCTTCGACAGGCTCAGGGTGAACGGGCTTAGGTTGAAATTATTTAGTTTTTCCGTTCGTGGTGAGCTTGTCGAACCACAAAAAATACTTTTGCAAGAGGCTCATTTGTATCAGTTTAGCGGTTTGAAAAAATGGGTGACCGCCTTGGTTGGGGCACGGGGGCCTGGGCGGAACGCGCTGGAAGCATCGGTTGGGCTTACGCTTGGCTATGAGAATCACAGCGTGTTTCCTCTCTTTTACCCCTTGCGCTCTCGCGTCTTACGCTTTACGAAAGAATCATTATGAACTCCTGGAGATTGGATTGCAGATATTTCCTTGGGGATCGGCCCTGCAAGTTCAAACGAACCTGTCCGGGATGCGCCAAATACAGCCCCATGGGCAAGCGCATCCTGATTGTTAAACTTGCGGCCATCGGAGACGTCCTCCGCACTACCCCGCTGCTTTCCGGTTTAAAGCGGGCCCACCCGCAGAGCCACATTACCTGGGTTGTGGACAAAGAAGCGTATCCTCTTTTAAAAAACATTCCCATTATTGACCGCCTTTTGACTTTTGATTATTCTTCCCTCCTGCCGTTAGAGATAGAAACCTTCGACCTAATCATCGGGTTGGAGAAGGAGCCCCGGGGCGCAGCCCTGGTGTCAAAATTCAGGGGCCGGGAGAAGAAAGGTTTTGGGTTGGGGCCTGAGGGGAATGTCTTTCCTCTGAACCAGGTCAGTGAGTATGCTTTTCTTCTTGGCCTATCCGACGAACTGAAATTCTATCAGAACCAAAAAACCTACCCAGAGCTGATCTTCGGAATTGCCGAACTGGATTACCAGAAGGATGAATATTATTTGATCTTATCGGAAGAAGACACAGCCTTTGCGGATAGGTTTGCCAGGCGGATAGGCCTGAAGAAAGGGGAAGTAGTCATTGGGCTCAATACCGGAGCAGGAGATGTATTTGCCAATAAGGCCTGGACCATAGAAGGATACCTTCAACTCATCAAGGAGTTGAAAAGAGCGCTGAAAGCCCGGATTCTCCTTCTGGGCGGGCCCAAGGAAAAAGAGCGTAACTCCAAGATTCTCAGGAAAGCAAAAGGGGGGGTTATCGACTGCGGATGCGGGAATACTCTCGGGCAATTTGCCGCCATGGTCAAGCTCTGCGACGTTGTGGTTACGGGTGATACCACTGCTCTCCATATTGCCATTGCCTTGAAAAAAAAGGTCGTGGCCATTTTCGGACCAACCTGCGCTCAGGAGATTGATCTTTACGGAAGGGGGGAGAAAATTATTTCTTCTCTTCCCTGCGCGCCCTGTTACCGGAGAAGCTGCCAGGTTTCCCCGAATTGCATGCAGGCCATTGAAGCCAAGGAGGTGATGGAAAAAATCCGCGCCTTGCTTCCCCGGGCCCAGAAGAAAAGAGGGATTTGAAATCGGATGGCTTTTTCCCTGCGAACCCACCTTAATCTTTTGATTGGCTTTCTAATTAGCGCTGCTGCCGTTTACCTTTCCTTAAGAAAAATCGATTTCAACGCCTTGTGGGCAGCTCTGCAAGCAGTCAATTTTTTATTTTTCATACCGGCTATAGCTGGCCAGCTTACTTGCTTTTTCCTGAAAGGGACCGGATGGCGGTATTTACTTCTGCCGGCTAAAAAAGATATCCGGGTGGCGTCCACTACAACCGTCTTGATCATTGGCTTAATGGTCAATAACCTTTTCCCGGCAAAAATGGGAGAACTGACCCGGGGCTATCTGATGGGTGAGCGGGAGAAGCTGCCCAAGACCCTCTGCCTCTCCACGGTAGCCGTTGAGCATCTTCTGGACATCTTGATTTTAACTGGATTTCTCCTTATTCTATTGCCTTTCGTATCGCTTCCTCCCTGGCTCCGCACCAGCGGAATGTTAGTGGGGTTGGCTGCCGCGGCGATGATCGTTTTTCTGTTCATCGTGATGCGCCGGGAAGAAAAGTTTTTGAGTTGGCTCTACCGGCTTTTGCAATTTCTCCCGGGACGCTTCCAGGGAAAGATCCAATCAATATTGAACAATATCTTTCAGGGATTTCGAGCAGTCACCGGCCGTTACGTTTTCTATGCTTTTGCGGCAATTCTGTTGATGTGGGTAACGGCCTTTGGGGTGGCCTACTTGATCCTAATATCCTGCGGCTTGTTTCTTCCGTTTCAGGCTGCGGTGATGGTCATAGTGTTTGCCGCCTTCGGCAAGATCATCCCGTCTTCCCCGGGGGCCATCGGCACATTTCATTATTTAGTCCTCCTGGTGGTGATGTCCTTTGGGGTGAGCAAAGAGGCGGCTTTGGGATATGCCATTATCCTGCATGCTCTTACTTTTTTTATTGAGACTTCCCTGGGAATAGCCCTGATCTTTGCCGGAAACCTCTCCCTGGGGAAGATTACCAGGCAGGTGGAGGAGTCTCCATGAGAGCCATGGCCATGGTGCCGACCTACAACGAAGCCCTAAACATCGAAAGCCTCCTGCGGGAGATCCTCAGCCAGGGGTCGGATATCGGTGCTGTGGTGGTGGATGACAACTCCCCGGATGGAACTGCTGCCATTGTGGAACGGTTACGGCAGGAAGACCCGATGGTCCATCTGGTCCTGCGCAAGGAAGAGCGCGGGCGGGGGACGGCGGGGATTGTGGGGTTTCAGTATGCTGTCAGCCAGGGGGCTGAATTTGTGATCGAGATGGACGCTGATTTTTCCCACTTGCCATCCTACATTCCTTATTTCTTGAGCCAGATGGATGACTGCGACCTGCTCATCGGGTCCCGTTTAATCCCCGGTGGAGGAGAGAGAGGGCGGCATTTCTTAAGAAAATGGATTACCCGCCTGGCCAATGCCTACATCCGCTTTGTGCTATCCCTGCCGATTCGAGACTGCACCTCCGGCTACCGGATCTTCCGCCGGGAGGTTCTAAAAAACATAGATCTGGATCAGATGATGTCAAAAGGGCCTGCGGTTGTGGAAGAGGTTTTATACAAAGCTTATAAACGCGGCTTTCGTATCAAGGAAGTGCCTTATATTCTCGAAGAACGGAAGGCCGGGGAATCGACCTTCAACCGTAAAACCATGCTGAATGTGTTAATGATGATGGTAAAGATTCGCTGGAAATACCGGAATTACCCCCCAAAAAACTCCAGCTAAAATCAATCAAGCTAAACTTCTGGTAACACTTTAGCTCTTTTAAAAAAAGTGTGTTGTAAAGGCCAAGGGATTCCAGGGGCCGGGGGCCAGAGCGGAACGCTTGGAATCATAAGGCGCTTATATCTCCGCATATGGGGCCGGCAAGAACCCCCGCCTCCTCCGGAGGAAAAGATCTTCTGTCTTCGTGGCCAAGCGGAAACCCAACCGATGCTTCCGGCACGTTCCGCTCTAACCCCCGGCCCTCAACAAAGGCTTTTATACCACTTTTTCACACCGCTAAACTGTTACGGATTTTTTTACGGAGCCTGCCAGGACTCGCCAGGGAGAATGTGCTGATCTGGCCATTACAGATTTTCATGCTCCTTCTATTTTTGATGGTCGCGTTAAAAATCGGCAGAAGAGTCATTGCGAATCCACCTAAGGCGGATGAAGCAATCCCGTTTTTATAAGTGCTTAAAAATACGGGATTGCTTCGTCGTACCGCATTGGCGGAACTCCTCGCAAGGACGAAAACGGGACTTTTTACAAGACCATCAAAATTGATGATCTCGTAAAAAGTCTGAAAATGCGTCTTTATGTCATTCCGGCCCCGTATCAAGTACGGGGTGAACTCCAGCCGGAATCCAGTTTTATATGTCTCTGGTTCCCTGCTTTCGCAGGGACGACGTCTGGACTCCGGTTTTCACCCCCGGATTACGACATTCCGGGGCAGGCTTAGTGACGACTTTTTACGAGATCATCAAGGTCCCTGGGTTCTTGTTTTACAGGTCGAACGGTCAGGCCGAGGGAAACCTTGAGTTTTCGCCCTCTTCGCCGATAACAGGCCCTGGACGGGCTGTTCCTCATGTGGTTGCTGCGCTACTGGCCGCGGAGAGGCGGAAAAGATGGAGAGAAGAGGGAAGATTGAAGAAGGAAGAAGGAAGATCTTCCTTCTTCATAGTGAAGCGGTCTTCCCGCTTCCTCGCGAAGCGGTCTATCTTTTATAGCGAAGCCGTCTATATTCGCCGCAAAGCAAAATATATTGCAACTTTTTTTGCTTTATGGCATAAAAGATCCCATGTTCATCCCGCGTTATTCAGAAAAATCCATTCTCCAGGACCTTGAGGAAAAGATGGTTTTTCTCTCCGGTCCTCGCCAGGTCGGAAAAACCACCCTGGCGAAATCGTTCCTGCACAGAAAGCAGGACCGCTATTTCAACTGGGATAACCGACAGGACCGCCGTGAGATCCTTGCGGCACTATGGCCCGCGGAAGAAGCAACCCTGGTCTTTGATGAACTCCACAAATACAGAAACTGGAAGGCATGGATCAAAGGGGAATTCGATCATCACCGGGAGCGTCTGAAATTTCTCATCACCGGGAGCGCCCGTCTTGACGTATACCGCAAGGGCGGCGATTCGCTTCAGGGGCGTTATCATTCCCACCGTCTGCATGGATTCTCCGTCAGCGAGCTGGAGCGCCTGTCCGTCGCCATTGAGCCGTTGAAGGAACTTTCATTCCCGCCTGCGTCATACAGCGATACCATCGAAACCCTCTTTCATTACGGCGGCTTCCCTGAGCCGTTCCTCAAACAGAATCCGCGCTTTCTGCGACGATGGCAAAGGGAAAAGCTGGATCGTTTCCTGAGGGAGGATATCCGCGACCTGGAAAACGTCCGGGCCCTTTCCGCCCTTGAACTGCTGGCGGACATGCTCGTCGAAAGGATCGGCGCCCCCCTCTCGCTGCAGTCCCTCAGGGAAGACCTGGAGGTCAGTCATCGCGCCGTATCTCACTGGGTCGATATCCTGGAAAGACTTTATTATTGTTACCTCGTTACGCCCTATGCCCACAGCTCCGTTCGTTCCCTGCGCAAAGCGCCCAAGGTCTACCTCTGGGACTGGTCTGCCATCGCCGATGAAGGCATCCGCTTTGAGAATCTGATCGCCGGACACCTCCTTAAAATGAAACATCTCCTGGAAGACCGGGAGGGTTACCGGGTGGGTCTGCACTACCTGCGCGACGTGTCGAAAAGGGAGGTCGATTTTCTGGTCACCGTGGACAAGCAGCCCTGGTTTGCGGTCGAATGCAAAGCGTCCGCCCATTCCGCGAACCCCTCCCTCCGCTATTTCGGTGAACGTTTGCAGATCCCCTACCTCTATCAGGTCTCCTTGAGGGGGTCTGACGATGTTCTGGACGGCAGGGTGAGAATCATGCCGGCCGGACGATTCCTTGGCGCGCTTCCCTGACGTCTTTCTCCGGCCACCGCGGTCACGGGGCGCCTGAAGACCATAAGGGAAAGGAAGTGGTCGCCTGCTTGCTGAAAGCAGACACCAGACTTTTTAGCTTCAGTCTGAGGTCTACTGTCTGAATTACAGGTGGTTTAATATTGCAAAGCACTTCACTTAGTGGTATAGTACAAATAAAGATGAGAGAAGTGGGGGACGTTGATTCTTACAGGAAGTGGGGGACGTTGATTCTTACAGTGCATTGCGTGAGAGAAGTGGGGGACGTTGATTCTTACAGTGCATTGCGTTTGACAAGATCACCCTCTTTTTTATAAAATCAGCCCATGCCACGACAAGCCCGGTTAGATACTCCCGGCGCCCTTCACCATATCATGGTGCGGGGAATAAACCGGTCACAAATATTTGACGACAATGAGGATCGGTCTCGTTTTCTTACCCGCCTGGGCGAAAACATCCTGGAAACGCAGTCCTCCCTCTATGCCTGGGTGCTCATGGAAACGCACGTCCATCTATTGGTGCGGAGCGGCCCACAGGGAATTTCCGCCCTCATGCGAAAGCTCCTAACATGGTACGCCCAATACTACAATCGGCGCCATCGGCGTACGGGGCATCTATTTGAAAACCGTTACAAATCAATCCTATGTGAGGAAGAGAATTACCTTTTGGCCCTTGTGAGATACATCCATTTAAATCCGATACGGGCTAAGCTGGTAAAGACCATGGGGGAGTTGGATCTTTATCCTTGGACTGGGCATCGGGCGATCATCGGGAAAGACGAATATCCGTGGATGGATCGGGCTTATATTTTGGGCCAATTTGCTGGGACAAAGGGAAAGGCGATTCGGGCATACCACCGGTTTGTTCAGGATGGGCTGGCGGAGGGGCGCAGACCTGAGTTAACGGGAGGAGGATTAATTCGGAGTCAGGGGGGATGGTCGCAGGTTCTTGCTCTGCGGAGTAAAGGGGAAAAAGAGTTGTCAGATGAGCGCATCTTGGGGAGTGGGGAGTTTGTCGAACAGATCCTTCAGGAGGCGGA
>VGSF01000015.1 GCA_016875165.1 Deltaproteobacteria bacterium | reverse complement strand
AGCTCCTTAAACTGAGTGTTCCGGGGATTGGATACTCGGTAGAGAGAGGCGAAAGCGTTGCGCGTTAGAACGGCTACCAGTTAGTTGAGTGACTATCTTAGAATCTTAAGGGCGTCCCTGTTTCCATTACGTCCCTGTTTCCATTAGAGGGTCACTACCGAATATTGATGAACTCGTAAAAAGTCGCAAAAGGGTCATTGCGAGCGAAAGCGAAGCAATCTCGTTTTTATACGTGCCTGAAAATACAAGATTGCTTCGTCGTCCCGCCAATGCGGAACTCCTCGCAATGACAGGGACAGGACTTTTTACGAATCCATCAATATTCAGCGTTTTTAAAACATGGGGGTGCGCGGACGAGCTTATCTCATCCTGTTGCCCAGAAGAGGCTAGCCATTGGTCAAACGTCCGGTGTTTTTTTATGGTTGGATAATTGTGGCCATCACGGTCATCAGCATGATTCTTATATATGGAATCCGTCATTCCTTTTCCGTTTTCTTTTCACGAATCCTTCAGGAGTTTCCCTGGAGCCGGGGCAATATTGCCGTGATGTTTTCTTTAAATATTTTTATCTACGGTCTCTTAGCTCCTGTGGCCGGCGCTCTTGCCGACCGCTGGAATCCCCGGAGAGTGATGCTCCTGGGGGTGGTGATCCTGGGATTGGCCACGGCCGGCTGCGCCTTGGTTAGCGAGTTGTGGCATTTCTACCTCCTTTTTGGCTGTCTCATGCCCCTGGGCAGCGCCTTCAGCGGATGGCCTATTATGGCGCCATCCCTGATAAACTGGTTTACCAAAAGGAGGGGGCTGGTCCTGGGGATCGGCCAGATGGGGGGCGGGCTTAGTTTTGTTTACAGTATATTTATTGAATTCACCATATCCCAAATGGGATGGCGGGAAACTTTTATCGTTCTGGCGGTTATCCTGGTTATCTTTCTGCTGCCCCTCTATCTCTTTTTCTTCTACTACCGGCCAGAAGAAAAAGGCCTCCATTCTTATGGTGGAGAGGTTGCCTTTCCTGTGCTTCCTTCCTCCACCGGGGGAGCAGGGATCCGCAGTTCAATGCTCTGGGAAAGGACTTTGGGTGAAATTTTGCGAGGTCCCAGACTTTGGTTTCTGGTTTTATCTTACGCCCTTTTCTGGGGGGTGGGAGGCTACCTAGTTCTCGCCCATCAAGTGAAATTTACCGAGGATGCGGGATACAGCAGCCTGTTCAGTGTTTCCATCTTCGCCATTTTTGGCATAACCCTATTCATGGGGCAACTCTCGGGCTTCGTATCCGATTGGTGGGGGAGGGAAAAAACCGTGACTCTGGCCACCGTACTGTCCATCGGCGCGCTCATCGCTCTGCTTTTAGTTCGGGATACTTCTCAACCCTGGCTCCTATACGCCTATTCGATTTCCTTGGGCTATGGGGCAGGGCTTTTTTCTCCCACTCTTTTTGCCGCATCTGCGGATATATTTTATGGCCGGCATTACGGCGCTGTGGCGGGATTGTTGCTTGCCGGCATGGGGGCAGGAGGCGCCGTTGGCCCATGGATCGGCGGCTATCTGTTTGATCTTTCCGGCAGCTACACGAGCTCTTTTATTCTCTGTATGATCAGCATGGGTCTATCTTGTATAATGTTGTGGATGGCAGCGCCCAGAAAGGCCGCCCTTAACCGGGTTAAGGAAAAAGGAAGATGATTTTAATCGTTTTTAACCTTATACGAGAAAGAAGCCTTGGTCCAATGATTCCAACGAAATCTCTTTTAAAGAAAGGAGATACATGAACACCCCAAAAGGTTTTTCAGACCGGATAGAAAACTGGTTGGCCAAAATCCCCGGAATTCGCACTTACCGGGACCGGGAACATCGCCGGGAAACAGACAAGCAGTTGCGCGAACACCTGGCCTCTCGACTTCAGGAGAGCCGATCACTGCTGAAGCGCACGCTAATGAATTTAACGCAGAAGGGAGAATTCGGTCTTCTCCCGGAACTGGACCGGCTCTCTTCCCATATGCAGCAGATGGCCGACACAATCCGCCATGCCAGCTACGGCTACGGGGGGATCTTCGCTTTAGAGAAGATCCGGGAAGAGGAGTTGGACCAACTTTATACCTTCGATCTTGCTTTGATGGAAGATCTCGATCGGATCGAGGCCGTGATTAAAGGAATGGGCCGGGATACCTCATTGGAGGCTCTGCGAAAAAAAGTTCAGGAATCCGAGGATATCTTATACGCCCTGGAACAGAAATTCGGCAAAAGGAATGATTTTATGGGCCAGCCGGCCTGATCAACTGCCTGAGGGAGGAGCACATGAGTCAGTTTCTGGAGGTAATCGAATGGTTTGACGAGAGCGGTCGCGAGATGGTGCACCGCATACCCGGGTCCGGATCGGCCGAAATCAAGTTTGGGGCCCAGCTCATCGTCAGGGCGAATCAGGCCGCGGTTTTTTTCCGGGACGGTAAAGGGTACGATGTCATCGGGCCTGGCCGGCATACCCTTTCCACCCTGAACTTGCCCATACTGACCAAGGTTCTAAGCTTTCCCTTTGGCTTCAAAAGCCCGTTCCGCGTGGAGATCCTCTTTATCAACCTGAAGGTCTTTACGCATCTGAAATGGGGAACCAAGGAGCCGGTGGCTTTCAAGGACCAGGAACTGGGGGTGATAAGACTCCGGGCTTTTGGGAACTATACGATGCGCATCGTGCAACCGCTTCTGTTCATCAACACCTTGATCGGCACTCAAGGAATTTTTGCCACAGAAGATATATCCAATTACCTTAAGGATGTAATCGTGTCCCGGCTAAATGACCTGATGGGTGAAACCCTGAAAAGCATTTTTGATCTGCCTCGCCAGTACACCGAATTTGGCGTGGCCCTGAAGGCTCTGGTGGGACAGGATTTCCAGAAGTACGGGCTGGAGCTGGTGGACCTTTTTATCAATAGCATCACTCCGCCTGATGAAGTGCAGCGGATGATCGATGAGCGGAGCGGCATGCAGGCGGTGGGAGATCTTGATTCTTTCTTGAAGTTCAAGGCGGCCAAGGCTCTGGGAGATGCGGCCAGGGGCGAAGGCGGATTGGCCGGTTCTGCCGCAGCTTCCGGCATGGGCCTGGGGGTGGGGGCGGGATTGGGCATGATGCTTCCCGGGATACTGATGAAGAGCATGGAAGAGGGGAGTAGATCAACCCCCACCCGCAAGAAGATCGAGTGCCCGAAGTGTTACACAAAGATTTCTTTTGAGGCTCGTTTCTGTCCTTCCTGCGGGCACCAGATCCTCAAGCTCAACAAGTGCCTCCCCTGCGGCAAAGACCTTCCTCTGGAGGCTAATTACTGTATGGTTTGTGGAGCCAAGGTGGAAAAGACGGGGCGTTCCTGCGCTCATTGCGGAACCCCGGCTTTAACCGAAGCTGTTTTCTGCAATCAATGCGGGGAAAAGCTGTAATACATAGGACGCGGATATACGCAGGAAAAGATGCCATGCGGAAGAATTCAGGAGACAGAATCCAGAATAAAAAAAATTTTCCTTTTGTTTTTGCTTCTGGCTTCTGATTTCTGACTCCTGCATTCTAAATTGCAATCCTGAAGATTTGCATTCTTCTGCGTCCTAATAATTCAATTGTATAGGAATTTCCTTTTTGGACACGGATGTACACAGATTATCGGGATAAAATAAAAAGAAATAATTATCTGCGGTTATCTTTGAAAATCTGTGTCCCAATAAATTTAAATGAAAATTCCGGGCGAAGCGAAAATCAGTATCCAAATCCGCTGCCCCCAGTGCGGCGGAGACATTGCCTTTCTGGAAGACGCCCATGTAATCCGGTGCGAATTCTGCGGCTCTATGCTCCTAATTGCCGGGAGGGAAGGGGTTCTCCGCTATGTCCTTCCGGCTCAGGTTCAGGACCGGCAGGCGGCCCAGGCCCAGGCGCTTGAGCACCTCACCGGCCTAAGCAAGCGATCCCTGCGGCCAGCGGAAGCCTTTCTCTTCTACGCCCCTTTCTGGCGCATGCGGGGAAGCGTGTATCGATGGGTTTTTGGGTTGAAGCCCATGAAAGTCGAAACCGAAGCCGGGGTTCCCCCGCCCATGGAAAGGATGAAGGTTCTCTTAACCCGTTTACTGGACCATACCGTTCCGGGATATGCCGGCCTGGAGATTGGCCTCTCCAGCCTGGGAGTGCGTTCCCAGGCCCTTCGTCTTCAGTCTTTTGACCGGGAGCACTTAGAGAAACGGGAAGCTTTCCTTCCCTTAGAAACCCAGCTGGAGCAGGTCCGGGCCGAGGCAGACCGTTTCTCCGATTTGTTTTATGAGGCCGAAGGGTTGATCGCGGAAGTGAACCTGCAGAGCTTTGTAGGAAAGGAATTTTCGGTAATCTATTTTCCCATCTGGTACGTGGATTGCCAGCATGCCGAAGGGCGGGAAGTCCTTCTCATCGACGCCGCCGGAAAAAAAGCGCTCAGGATAATCCCCGATGGATCCTCCATCTTGAAAAAACTTAAGGGAGAAGAGAGCCGCAAGTCTTTTAAATTTAGTGAACTGCGTTTTCTGCCCTTCCGCTGCCCAAACTGCGGATGGGCTTTTTCTTTTTATCCTTTAAGTGTGCTCCACTTCTGTTCTACCTGCCGGCGTCTTTGGGGGCAGAAGGGGGGAGAATGGGCCGAGGTCCAATACCAAACCTTTTGGCCAGCGCTTAATCAATCTATGAAAGACCTGTTCTGGGTGCCCTTCTGGCGTTTTCGAACTTTCATAGAATCGGGCGGAGAGCGCCTTGAGACCATGGCGGACCTTTACCGCTTAGCTCCCCCGCCGCGGGTGATTAACCAGGAGAAGGAGGGCCGCAGGCCCATCTATTTTTACATTCCTGCCGTAAAGTTCCGCAACCCCCAGCTCATTCATACTCTGGCCAGCCGGCTCACTTTTATGCAGCCGGAGATGAAAACCGGTCCCTTCCCCGATGGCTCCAATCCAGCCACTGCCGGCGGAAGTCTTCCTGGCCTGGAGGCCCGCGAAATGGGCGCTGTGATTTTAGGTTCGCTGATCCCCCAGGGAAGCCGTAAAGCCCGGGCCTGGCTCAAAGGATGTAAGGTGAAACTTCAGGAGCCGCAGCTTCTTTACCTTCCGTTCACCCAGGTTGATCTTTTCTTAAAAGAACTTTCCACTGGCCTTTCCTTCCAGCGCAACGCCCTCCCCGAAGGCCTCGGATAAACCGGGGAGAGTCAAGGCAGGCATTTAAACCATATTGACAACCAGGATATATCCCTTATACTGATTGAAAGAATCAGTGAAAGAATCAATGAGGGGAGAGGCGGAAAATGAAAAAATTGACAAATTTTGCGGCGGCGATCTTGATTGGAGCCGTGATAATTTTTTCAGGCCTTCCGGGCTGGACCCTGGAGAAGGGGAGAATAATTACACCCGGAGATTTTTTCCCCGATTATTCTTTCCCTATGACCTTAACCAACCCCGACGTTGATTATCTTGGAATACCCCAAAAATTCTTCGGGTTGGTAAAAGCGGATTCATTTTCTTTAAAAGAGATCAAAGCCGAATTGATCGTCCTCGAATACCTCAACAAGTACTGTTTCTCCTGCCAGCTGCAAGCTCCGGTTATGAATCAGGTATTCACCATGGTGGAGAATGATCCCCAACTGAAAGGGAGAATAAAGTTTTTGGGCATAGGAGCAGGGAATAACCAGAGAGAAGTGGATTCTTTCCGGGCGGAAAAAAAGGTCCTCTTCCCTATCCTTCCCGATCCCAAGTTCCTGGCCTACGAAGCGATTGGCGACCCCGGAGCAACCCCCTTCACCCTCTTTATCCGCAAGACGGATTCTGGCCAGCTTGTGGCCAATACGAAAGTTGGGTTGACCAAGGACCCGGGAAAGATCCTGAAAGAAATAAACGATTCTTTAAAAGCCGATGTAAGCGCCCTTTTGAAGCAATACAAAGACACTTCTCTCCAGCAGGCTAAAGTCCGAAAACTTCATCTCCGCTACAATGAGGATGAGCTGCTGAAAAAAGCCCAGGAGTCCATGCTCAGCCCGAAATGGAAGGTCCTGCAGGTAACCAAGGTAGTCCTGTCAGACGCAGAAGAAGTCTACGTGGGGGAGATTCAGGAAGGAATGCAGAAACTCCACTTATTCGCCAAATTTGCCAGCCGGGCGCCAACCTGCGACATCTGCCATGCCACCCATTTTATTTTCGCTTTTAACGAAAAAGGGATAGTCGTGAATTTCCTCCCCCTGCAAGTGACCAAGATGGGCAATCTTTCCTGGAATGCCCAGGAGATAGAACGAATGAAACAACGTTTGGTCGGCCGATCGATCCTCCAGCCTGTAGACTTTGACTCTCAGGTGGATACGATCTCCTCAGCAACCATGACCGCAGCCTTGATAGTGGACAGCGTGAACAAAGCCAAGAGTCTTTATGAGGGGCTGAAGAGTAAGGGGTATATCAAATAAAGTTCGGCTAAAGACTTTTATCGAGTGGAAGTGGATAGGGCACTGGTGGCTCTCCTGGACTTCAAATCCAGTGTGCCGTCTGAGCAAGGCGGCAGGTGGGTTCGATTCCCATGCACTTCCGCCATTTTATAAAGTTGTCAAATCCCTGCTCATCCCCTTTTTCCAAGGAAGGAAAGACGGAATATTTTAGCGAGTTGCCATAAAGGAACTCCTCTTCTTTGGGGAAAGGAGAGGGGCAGGGATTTTTGAGAGGGTCTTTTCAAAACGCTAAACGGTTCCGAAAAAGGAGTTTACGGCATGGGCAATTTGAAAAAAAGGCTAAAAGACGGGGAACTTTTGGTGGGGACGATGATTTCCGAGGTGCGCAATCCGAACATCGCCTATATGCTGGCTCAATGTGGATATGATTTTTTTATTATTGATAACGAGCACGGCGCCTATTCGCCGGAGACCGTTTCCGACCTGGTGGCAGCAGCGAGGGGAGCGGGGTTAGCTACTGTGGTGCGCATTCCGGAAGTCCGGCGGGAGACCATTCTCAAGCCCCTGGATTCCGGAGCCAATGGGCTTTTAATTCCCCAGATTAACACCGCCCAGCAAGCCGAAGAAGTCATATTCCATGCCAAATATCCTCCCGCAGGAAATCGCGGCGCGGCTTTGCGCCGGGCACACAGCATGTACCACAAAGTAAACCCCGCCGAATACTTGAAACAAGCTAACGAAGAAACTATTATTGCTGTCCAGGCGGAAACTCCGGAATCGATTAAAAACCTGGAAGCCATTGCCGCCGTGCCGGGAGTGGATGTAATCTTTGTCGGCCCTTTCGATTTGTCTGTCAATTTGGGAATCCCCGGGGATACGAACCATCCTCGAGAGGTTGAAGCCATTGACCGGGTGGTGGAAGTCTGCCGCCAAAAGGGTATCATATCCGGAATTCACCTTTTCGATCTCCCGACCCTCAAGGGATGGATTCAGAGAGGAATGCGCTTGGTCACTTATAGCAACGACGTTTCCCTTCTGGCTGATGCCGCGGCAAGCGGGGTTGCCGAAATAAAAAAATTAACCCTTTTTACATGATTGTCCAGGAAAAGAGTTCGGATTTCTCTTGTTTTATATATTGTTTTATGCAAAGATTCCTTATAACTGTTCATTGATGACAATGCTTCTTTCCTTCCTTATCACATGGGGGATTGAGAGGGGAAAGAATTAGCAAGCTTAATTCTATTGTATAGGAATTTCCTTTTTTAACTTTAGGCACTTTAGTTCACTTAACTTGAAAGGAGGCTTCATTTGTTCGGCTTGGGTTTAACGGAACTGGTGATTATTCTCGCTATCATTTTCTTATTTTTCGGAGGCCGGAAACTTCCCGAGCTAAGCCGGGGGTTGGGTCTTTCCATCCGCAATTTTAAAAAAGGCCTGCATGAACCCGAGGCCATTGACATCACTCCTAAAAAAGAAGAAACCACTCCGGAAGAAAAAATCCCGCCCAAAAAATCATAAGGTTTTTATCCTCCGAGATGCTCCTTTTAAATTGATTTAGCGAAACAGGGAATAAGCGTGTGAATAAAAAAACCCAAATAGCCAAACTCCAAACAGGGATTTTTCAGAAATCCGTTTAAAAATTTAGTATCAGAGCCTCTTGCAAAAGTATTTTTTTATGGTTCGACAAGCTCACCACGAACGGAAAAACTAAATAATTTTAACCTAAGCCCGTTCACCCTGAGCCTGTCGAAGGGTAAATTACGGACTTTTGCAAGAAGCTCATCAGTGTAGAATTTTGAAAAAATGGCGGCAATGCATCTGTTTGGGTTCGGGGGCCAGGCCGGAACGCGCCGGAAGCATCGGTTGGGCTTCCCCCTGTCTCCGAGGGTGAAAGCTTGTTTCCTCCGAAGGAGGCGGGGAGTATTTTCCCCGTCCCATTCACGGAGAAATAAGCGCCTTATGATTCCAAGCGGGCCGGCCTGGCCCCCGAACCCTGGAATCCCTTGGCCCGGGCGACACACCTTTCTGCAAAGAACTAAAGTGTTACAAAATTTAAAAAATCTTGACAAAAAAACGAGGAAGTGATATTTCACAGATGAATGAATATCCATTCATTCGCTCGGTTGCTTACTGGATGAAAGACAGCCTTAAGAGTTTTCAGGTAGAAACAATTGGCGAGAAGGGAAGGAAAGAAGAAGAAACCTTCATTATCGCTGAGAGTCCCGTAACCCTCTTCCTCAACGATAAGGAAGTGGTTACGCTATTGGCCACGCCTGAAAATATGAAAGAATTGGCCATTGGCTTCCTGCTCTCAGAGGGCTGGCTCCGGGGAGACAAGCCTGTCAAGAAAATTGAATTAGATCCGCAAGGGGTAGTCCGTATTTGGGTGAATTACCGGAACCCCCTGACGGAAAAACTTTTTCTCAGGCGAACGATCACCTCCGGTTGCGGCAAAGGCACGATCTTTTACAATGTCCTGGATTCCCTGGGGGCAAAAAAAATCCGCTCCGCGGCCAAGATCTCCCAGGCCCAGGTATTTAAATTGATGCAGGAACTAAACCAGCGCTCGGTCCTTTACCGCAAGAGCGGTTCGGTTCATGGAGCAGCCCTGGCCGAAAGGGGCCGGATTCGGTTTTTTTGCGAGGACATCGGCCGGCACAATGCCGTAGATAAGATCTTTGGAGCGGCCTTTTTACAGGGATTTTCCCCTGACGGCAAAATCCTTTTGACCAGCGGCCGGGTTTCCTCGGAGATTTTAGTCAAGGCCATAAAAAGGCGGATCCCTTTTCTCTTCTCCTACTCCGGCCCCACGGATCTGGCCGTAAATATAGCCCGGGAGATGGGAGTCACGTTAATCGGGTATGTGCGCGGGAAAAAGATGCGAATTTATTCCCACGGAGAGCGGATAGGACCCTGAAGGAAGGAAATTTCTTTTTGGACACGGATGTACACAGATTATCAGGATAAGCTAAAACGAAAATAATTATCCGTGGTTGTCTGCGTAAATCTGCGTCCTATTAAATTTAAAGAAAGGGGGTGAGAAAACAGGCACCCACGAGAAGAATTTGATTGATTAAGAAAGGAGGAAAGAGAAAAAATGGATCTTACCAGAAGGGGTTTCCTGAAGATCTCAGGAGCCACAGCGTTTACGGGAGGGTTGGGCATTTCGCTCGTCCCCAGGGCAGCCCATGCCCAGCCTTCTAAGATCGTATATACCAAAGAAACGACCACCATCTGTCCCTATTGCAGCGTGGGCTGCGGGATCATTGTGCACACCCGGGATGGAAAGGTGGTGAATACCGAGGGTGATCCCGATCATCCCATAAATCAAGGCACGCTCTGTCCCAAAGGGGCGTCGCTTTATCAACTTTCCGACAATACCAATCGGTTAAGCAAGCCCATGTACCGGGCTCCTTTTGCCAAAGAGTGGAAAGAAGTTACCTGGGATTTTGCCCTGGATAAAATCGCCGAAAATATCAAGAAAGACCGCGACGCCTCCTTCATGCTAAAGAATGAAAAAGGCGAAACGGTTAACCGCACTGAAGCCATGGCCTCGGTGGGCAGTGCGGCCATGGACAACGAGGAATGTTATCTCTATCAAAAATTCCTGCGCGGCCTGGGCCTGGTTTACATCGAATTCCAGGCCAGGATATGACACTCCCCCACGGTACCGGCTCTGGCAGAGTCGTTCGGACGGGGGGCGATGACCAACCATTGGAATGATATTGCCAATGCGGATGTCATCTTGATCATGGGAGGCAACCCGGCGGAGAATCATCCGATTTCTTTCCGCTGGGTGGACAAAGCTATGGAAAAGGGAGCCAAGCTAATTTGCGTGGATCCCCGGTTTACCCGCTCGGCCGCCAAAGCGCATATATATGCAGCGCTACGTTCGGGAACGGACATCGCTTTCTTAGGCGGGATGATTAAGCACATCCTGGAGAACAACCTGATCCAGAAGGAGTACGTGGTTGAATACACCAACGCCTCCTTCCTGGTTGACGAAAAGTTCGATTTCCAGGACGGGCTCTTCAGCGGGTATGACGCCAAAGGAAGGAAGTATGATAGAACCACCTGGAAGTACCAGATGGACGCCAAGGGGATTCCCAAGATGGATAAAACCCTGCAGAATCCCAATTGCATCTATCAGCTTTTGCAAAAACATTATTCCCGCTACAACCTGGATCTTGTTTCCAAGATCACCGGAACGCCCAAGGATGACCTGCTGAAAGTCTATAAGGCTTATACCGAAACTCATAAGCCGGACAAGGTGGGAACCATCCTTTACGCTATGGGTTGGACCCAGCACACCGTAGGCGTCCAGAACATTCGCGCTATGGCCATTATTCAGTTGCTCCTCGGCAATATGGGAATGGCCGGAGGAGGAGTGAATGCCCTGCGCGGGGAGTCCAATGTTCAGGGCGGCACGGATCACGCACTGCTGTTCCATATCATACCCGGATACAACCCCATGCCCCGGGCTACGGATAAAACCCTAACAGATTTTCTTGAAAGAAACACTCCCAAAACTCAGGATCCCAAGAGCCTGAACTGGTGGAAGAACCGGCCCAAATACATTGTCAGCCTCCTCAAGGCAATGTATGGAGCCAATGCCGCCAAGGAGAACGATTTCGGATATTCCTGGTTTCCCAAACTGGATGAGGGACAGAATGCTTCCTGGTTGATCCTGTTTGACCAGATGGCCAAAGGGAAGTTCAAGGGGTTTTTCGCCTGGGGGCAGAACCCGGCCTGTTCCAGCGCCAATGCCGGCAAAGTGCGCAAGGCCATGGAAACCCTGGACTGGATGGTCAACGTGAATCTATTCGACAATGAGACCGGATCATTCTGGAAAGGCCCGGGAACAGATCCTTCCAAGATCAAGACCGAAGTCTTCATGCTGCCCTGCGCAGCTTCTTTTGAGAAAGAAGGTTCCATCACCAACTCCAGCCGTTTGATGCAATGGCGGTATAAAACCATTAATCCTCCAGGGCAGGCCAAACCCGACCTGGATATCATGCATGCGCTCTACCAGAAGGTGCGCAAGCTCTATAAAGAAAAAGGCGGCGCTTATCCGGAGCCCATCTTGAATCTTTCCTGGAACTACGGGGCCAAAGGCCCGGACGGGACGATCAAGCATCCTGATCCCCACTTCGTGGCCAAAGAAATCAACGGTTATACGGCCAAAGACATTGAAGTGGAAGATGCCAAGACCAAGGTGAAGACCGTGGTGGCCAAGGCCGGGGAGCAGTTAGGAAGTTTCGCTTTCCTCCAGGACGATGGATCCACCACCAGCGGCTGCTGGATCTACTGCGGCTCCTACACGGAAAGAGGGAATATGGCCGCCCGCCGCGGCAAAGCCGACCCCACAGGCATCGGGCTTTATCCCGGATGGGCCTGGTGCTGGCCGGTTAACCGCCGGATCATTTACAATCGCGCCTCGGTGACCTGGGAAGGAAAACCCTGGGATCCCAAGCGGGCCGTGATTTGGTGGGATGGCTCCAGGTGGCAGGGCGATGTGCCCGATGGGCCTCAACCAGCGGGAGACATCTATCCCTTCATCATGGTGCCTGAAGGCCACGCCCGGCTTTTTGCCGCAGGTTTGGCAGACGGACCTTTCCCCGAACACTACGAGCCCTTGGAGTGTCCCATCGAAAAGAACCTGCTGTCTTCGCAGAAGTTAAACCCTGCGGTCAGGCTCTTCGGTGAGCCAGGAATCGGAGCCGGTGCGGACAAGTACTTAACCTGCGATCCGCGGTTCCCCCTGGTCTGTTCGACCTACCGGGTAACCGAACATTGGCAAACAGGGGTTATGACCCGCTGGACTCCCTGGCTGGTAGAGCTGGAGCCGCAAATGTTCGTGGAACTGTCCAGAGAGCTGGCCAAAGAAAAAGGAATCAGCAACGGCGAGCGGGTGGTGGTCAAATCAGCCCGCGGCGAAGTCGATGCCAAGGCGATTGTTACCGAGCGTTTCAAACCCTTCAAGATTGCCGACCAGACCGTGCACCAGGTGGGTATCCCCTGGCATTATGGATGGGTGACTCCGCCCGATGGAGGAGACAGCGCCAACCTGCTCACTCCTACGATCGGCGATCCCAATACCATGATACCGGAGTCCAAGGCGTTCATGGTCAATATCGAGAAGAAAGGGGGGAAGTGAGATGAACGAAAAAGTAATGCTCATCGACGTCTCCAAGTGCACGGCTTGCCGGGGCTGCCAGGTAGCCTGTAAGCAATGGAACAGACTGCCGGCGGAGAAAACCCAGCAGCGGGGCACTCACCAGAACCCCCCGGACCTCACTCCGGCCACATGGAATCTGGTGCGCTTTACCGAGATACCCCTCAAAGAAGGGGGGGTGCGCTGGCTGTTCCGCAAAGACAACTGCATGCACTGCGAAGATGCCGCCTGCCAGCGGGCCTGCCCGGTTCCGGGCTGCATCTTTAAAACTGCCGAGGGGGCTATAGTCATCGACACGGAGAAATGCATCGGCTGCGAGTACTGTGTCAATGTCTGTCCCTTTGAAATTCCCCGCTTTGACTCAGCGACGAAGAAGGTGTACAAATGCACGCTCTGCTGGGACCGGATTGGCAATGGCCAGATTCCGGCCTGCGCCAAGACCTGTGGTCCGGGAGCAGTGACCTTCGGACCTAAAGAGAAGATGATCGCCCAGGCCCACGCCCGGGCCAAAGCGCTTGGCGGCGATGCCACCGTTTACGGAGACAAGTTCGTGCAGGGCACTCACGTGATGTACGTGTTGCCGGAGAAAGTGCGCATGTATGAAAAGCTGGCGATTAACCCTTCAGTGCCCGTTTCGGTTTATCTGTGGAAGGATTTTCTCAAGCCCGTTTCGGTTCTGGCAATTGGAGCGGCCCTGGTGGGAACGTTCTTCCATTACATCATCAAAGGGCCCAAGCGCCCTGAAGAAGGGGGTGAGTGAACATGGCTAAACCAAAGAACTTAATTCTCAGTTCCACAGTTTTCGAAAGGGTGGTCCACTGGGTCCTGGCGGGAAGTTGCCTTTTCCTCTTCCTTACAGGCTTTGGATTGATGTTTCACTCCCTTTCTTTTATTGGCAATTTCTTTCCCGGCGGACACTACATTATGAAATTGCTCCACAACATCGTCGGGATCATCTTCGGCATTGCCTTCCTCTTCGCCCTAATAGCCTGGGGTAAGGATACGCTGTATTTTGACGAAGACGATAAGAAGTGGTTCCGCGTAATGGGCGGCTATCTGTGGGAAGTAGAGAAAGTGCCCGAAGCCGGAAAGTTCAACGCCGGCCAGAAGATGTTCTTCATGGTGCTCTTTCTCTTCTGGTTCATCATGGTAGGAACAGGGATTTTCATGTGGTTCCCGATCTTCCCCCCGGAGTTGACCCGTTGGCTATATGTCCTGCACGCCCTCGGTGTTGTGGTCCTGGGCGGGTTTTTGGTCATCCATTTTTATCTGGGGACCTACGGAAACCCGGGAACCTTCCAGGTCATGGGCCATGGCTATGTGACTAAGGGCTGGGCGAAAAAGCACCGTTCCAAATGGCTGCGGGACGTGGAAGCCGGCAGACGGTCGGTTTGAAAAAATTGAGGTAAACCTGACAAAAGAGGCTTACTCTGAATTGTAGGGTAAGCCTCTTTCTTTGTTTCTTTCTGGACTTCGCTAAGAGAAGCGACGTAAAATAACCACTAAAAATATTGGACGCGGATTGGCGCAGATCATCTCCCTAAAAAGCTATGCGCATAGCTCTTAGCGGTTTTTTCTGTTCATCTGCGTCCCTAAAGGATATTGCTTAATGGATACGAATTTGGAAAGACTCCGCCGGCAGAAGGAAAAGATGCCCAATTACCGTGAAGTCATGGAGCTTGCCGAAAAAATTCTGCTGGAGAAACAGCAGGTGAAAGCTCAAGGCTCATTCCCCCCGCTTAAGATGGATCCGATGAAAATTAGGATACAGATGGAAGAGGGATTCCCGTATCTGCGACCGGGCGAAACCCCCCTTTCCTCAACCCGGATGGAAGAATATTTCTTGCGCATGCTGAACCTGTTAAAGGAACAAAATCCCGCAAAGCACGAAGCATTGATGAAGAAGATTTCTACCAGGGGTGTGGGGTTCGAGCATTTTTTGCATATCCTTCTGGAAAACCGGCTTGCGGAAAGCGGCCTTAGTGAAGAGTTTGGAGAAGAAGGGAGCCTTCTGTTTTTTTTCATCGTTCAGGCTTTAAAACCCACCCTGGAAGTTCAGGCTGAAAACTGGCGGAAGGAACAAAAAGAATTCGCCTGGAACTATGGATATTGCCCTTTCTGCGGGGGCCTGCCGGGTATGGGGGAGATTCGGGGAAAAGAGGGGAAACGGGTTCTGCATTGTTCTCTCTGCGCCACCGAATGGGATTTTCCCCGGATGAAATGTCCTTATTGCCAAAATGAAGATCAAGAAAAATTCACCTATTTCCAGGTTGAAGGAGAAACGGAATATCGCGTGGACATCTGTTTACACTGTAAACGCTACCTGAAAACCGTGGACTCCCGGGATAGGGATGAAGTGCCGGATTGGGAGGTGGAAGATTATCTTACCCTCCATCTGGACCACCTGGCCCAGGAAGAAGGGTATGCCCGTCCGCTCGAACTTTTTATTGGAGTGCGATAAAAAGAGGAAGTGAGGGATGAGGTGGGGAATTCTGTAAAGATATCGGTTGTTAAAAATATTCTGGAAGCCAATCAGCGCATCGCCGAAGAAAATCGCAGAAGGTTCGCTGAAAAGCAGCTTCTGGTCATTAATCTCATGAGCTCTCCCGGAGCCGGAAAGACCTCGCTTTTGGAGCGGACCATCCGCTCCTTAAAAGATGAGTGGCGCATCGGAGTCGTTGAGGGAGACATCCAGTCCACCTATGATGCTGAACGGATCAGTCAAACCGGGGCCCCGGTGGTTCAGATCAACACCGGCGGGGCCTGCCATCTGGACAGCAACATGATCCAGGAAGCCCTGAGAAATCTGGAGATTGAGCGCCTGGATCTTTTATTCATCGAGAACGTGGGCAACCTGGTCTGCCCGGCTGAGTTCAACCTGGGAGAAGACTTCAAGGCCATGATTTTAAGCGTTGCCGAAGGGGATGATAAGCCGCTTAAGTATCCCCTGATGTTCCACGAGTCCACCGTCCTCCTGATCAACAAGATTGACCTCCTGCCTTTCTGCGATTGCAACCTGGATCTGATTGAAGAAAGAGCTTTGAAGATCAACCCCCGCCTGAATATTTTCCGGGTCTCCTGCCGCACCGGTGAAGGATTGGATCGATGGGGCGATTGGTTGAAGCAGCAAATTAGGCAGCGCAAGAAAAAGGGTTCAGAATCCTAAAAGGGTATTTCCTCCTTCTATCGATAGCTCTCCATGACATTGGCCAAGAGCTTCCGGTCTACTTGTTTTCCCACTAACGGCCCTTCTTGCAACACGGGCAAATTATCTTCGAAGGGAGGTCGGTTGTTGCGGTACCGGCAATTTGTTTTAGATGGTCTTCCTATGGGGCATCAGAGGAAATATTATGAGGTTAAGGATCAAGTGAGGCAGTAATTAAAATTGAGAGTCTGATGGAAAAGGATAAGGAATTGGCCAGATGAATAGAGGAGATGAAAAGCAATCTGATGAAAAGGGGTAATAAGAAATACCTTATTACCGTTGCCTGACCCCAATTGTCCATGACCCCATTTTCCTCCAGGGTTCATAACCTTCCCCTGAAAAAGTTCTCTCCTTTAGATTCAAGAAATTGTTGACTTAATTTGCCCATTTTTCTAAGATATGCTGGTATTGGCTGGAATAAATTAGTATGGAATGGAAAGAAGATATGACGGATACATGGTTGACCGTGAAAGAAGTTGCTCAATACCTCAAATTAAGCCCGGATCTGATTTACAAACTTGCCCAGCAGGGTAAAATCCCCGCATCCAAAGTCGGAACGGCCTGGCGATTCAGAAGAGAAAAAATCGATCGGTGGATGGAAGCCAAGGAGAAACGGATTAGAAGACCTAATCGGCAAGTAGTCGCTGAGACTCGAACTAAAAAAAGTCCGTTCAGGGTCGCAATTTGCGACCCTGAACCATTGCCGATTGAATAAAGTAAATTAAAAAGGGATGACAGAGATGACAATATCCAAGGATAGTTCTTTGATCCCAGTGGAGCGGATTGAACGGGCAATATTTCTTATACGCGGGCAGAAGGTTATGTTTGACCGTGATTTAGCAGAGCTTTACGAAGTATCTACCAAGGTTCTAAACCAGGCAGTAAAACGGCATAAGGACAGGTTTCCAGAAGATTTCATGTTTCAGTTGACTATGCAAGAAACAAATGCCTGGTGGTCTGAAGTTATGCAAGCCCGTTTAAGGTCACAAATTGTGACCTTAAAAAGAGGCTAGCACATCAGGTATTGGCCTTTACGTATTCACCGAACACGGAATTTTGATGCGCTCCAAGTGAGCGCGGCATCCATGGGAGGGAGATTTTGCCGACAATAAGTGCATTTTACGGAATTTTAATTCAGATGTTCTGGCAGGAGCACGCGCCGCCCCATTTTCACGCCCTCTACGGAGAATTCGAGGCGCTGATCGACATTCGGACACTGGAAGTCATCCGTGGCGCTTTGCCGCGAAGAGCGTTATCCTTGGTTATGGAATGGGCAGCTCAACACCGAAACGAACTGATGGAGGATTGGAAATTATGCGAAACCAAACAGAGTCCATACAAGATTCCGCCCCTGGAGTAATTCCCCGCGCACCTTGGAGGGTCGTAGAGGTCCATGCCTTTCCAGGCTACCGTCTCGCAGTGAAGTTCATGGATGGTGCGAAGGGTGAAGTTGATATGTCACGGCTTGTTATGAGTGACAGCGCAGGCATATTTGCTCAACTGCGCGATCCGGTTCTATTTGCCAAGGCCTATGTGGAATATGGGGCGGTCATATGGCCCGGTGAAATCGATCTGGCGCCGGATGCAATGTACGACGAGATAAAGAAGCAGGGACGGTGGGTTCCGGAATAGCTGAGGGATAACTCCGCGGCAACACTGTGAAAGGAACTCTGTCCCATTCTTCTTTAAGCAATGGGGATCTTGCGATGAGACAGGAAGGAAGGTGGGGAAAAAAGGGCTGGGCGAAGATCTGTTCCGCCGGGAGGAAATGGCCCAATTATTAGTGGATGCCAACGAGGACCTTCCCATAATGCCGTTTCAAAAAAGGTGACGCATGCCGAAAATGAAGAAAACCAGTCAAGGATCCGTGAACTCCACCGCCGCCAACCTTGGCTTTGAGGCCAAGCTCTGGCAGACGGCAGATGCTCTGCGTAACAATATGGATGCGGCCGAGTACAAGCATGTCGTTCTCGGGCTGATCTTCCTCAAATACATTTCCGACGCCTTCGAGGAGCAGCACGCCAAACTCGTGGCCGAGAAGTTGCAGGGCGCCGATCCCGAGGATCCGGACGAGTATCGGGCAAAGAACATCTTTTGGGTGCCTCCTGAGGCCCGCTGGTCCCACCTCAAGGCCCAGGCCAAACAAGCAACCATCGGTCAGCTTGTAGATGACGCGATGACCGGCATCGAACGCGATAACCCCTCGCTTAAGGGCGTGCTACCCAAGGATTACGCCCGTCCGGCCCTCGATAAGCAGCGCCTCGGGCAGCTCATCGACCTCGTTACAAACATTCTTCTTGGTGACAAGGAGAGCCGCTCCAAGGACATTCTGGGGAGGGTTTATGAGTATTTTCTCTCCCAGTTTGCCAGCGCCGAAGGCAAGAAAGGCGGAGAGTTTTACACCCCGCGTTGCGTGGTCAAACTGCTGGTCGAGATGCTCGAACCCTTCAAAGGGCGGGTGTACGACCCCTGCTGCGGCTCCTCGGGGATGTTCGTACAGTCCATCGAATTCATTCACGCACATGCCAAGGGGAATAGCAATGGCGGCAAAGCGGGGGGGGACATTGCCATTTACGGTCAGGAGTCGAACTACACCACATGGCGGCTTGCCAAGATGAACCTTGCCATTCGCGGCATCGAGGGCCAGATCGCCCACGGCGACAGCTTCCACAACGACCGGCATCCGGATCTGAAGGCCGATTACATCCTTGCAAATCCGCCATTCAATGTGAGCGATTGGCGGGGTGAGCTTCTCCGGGAGGACAAACGCTGGAAATACGGCATCCCACCCGCGGGAAATGCCAACTTTGCCTGGGTACAACATATGGTGCACCATCTCGCGCCGACCGCGCTGGCCGGCTTCGTTCTCGCGAACGGCTCGATGTCCTCCAACCAATCCGGGGAGGGTGAGATTCGCAGAAACCTCATCGAGGCCGATCTGGTGGACTGCATGGTCGCGCTGCCGGGTCAACTTTTCTATTCGACGCAGATACCGGCCTGCCTCTGGTTCCTCGCCCGGGACAAGAAGAACTACCGCTTTCGCAACCGCCGGGGAGAAGTGCTTTTCATCGACACCCGTAAACTCGGGCGGATGGTGGACCGTACCCACCGTGAATTAACAAATGATGATATCGCCCGCATCGCTGGCACCTACCACGCATGGCGGGGAGAGAAGGGAGCGGGGAAGTACAAGGATGTGCCAGGCTTTTGCAAGGCGGCAAAACTGGAGGAAATCCGCAAGCACGGCCACGTTCTCACCCCTGGACGGTACGTGGGTGCGGAGGCGCAGGAGGACGACGGCGAGCCCTTCGAGGAGAAGATGAAAAGGCTCACGGGACAGCTTCGACAGCAGATGACTGAAGGCCACAAACTGGATAAAGCCATAGAAACGAATCTGAAGGAGTTAGGGTATGGCGGGCGATGAGTGGCAGATACGGGCATTTGGTGATTGTGCAACTCTAATTCGAGACACGGTTTATCCAGCGGAATCTGCGAAAATTCCCTACGTCGGGCTGGAGCACATCGGTGAAGGGTTATTATCTTTGGTAGGACACGGAGTAGCGGAGGATGTCACAAGCATTAAGTCTAAATTCCGTCGTGGGGACATTCTCTTTGGCAAATTGCGTCCATATTTTCGTAAAGTGATAAGAGCACCATTCGATGGGGTGTGTTCAACCGACATATGGGTTGTGCGAGCCAAAAATGGGATTGACCAAGGTTTTCTCTTTTATTGGATGGCGTCACTCGATTTTGTTAATGAGGCAACTCGGGGCTCAGAAGGCACAAAAATGCCACGTGCGCGATGGGAATTTGTATCAAGGATCGAACATGCTATTCCACCATTATCTCAACAGCGCGCCATTGCCCACATCCTCGGCACGCTGGACGACAAGATTGAGTTGAACCGGAGGATGAATGAAACGCTGGAGACGATAGCGCGGGCAATCTTCAAGTCTTGGTTTGTGGACTTCGATCCCGTCCGCGCCAAGACCGAAGGGCGCGACCCCGGCCTGCCCAAACCTATTGCCGACCTCTTTCCCGACTCTTTCGAGGACTCGGAGTTGGGGGAGATTCCGAGGGGGTGGGAGGTCCGAAGCCTCGCCGAGATCGCGCTCTTTCTCAATGGCCTCGCGTTGCAGAAGTATCCGCCCACGGACGGGCGATCGCTGCCGGTCATCAAGATCGCCCAACTGCGAGCAGGCAACACCAGCGGAGCTGACCGCGCGAGTGCCGATCTTGAACCCGACTACGTCGTTCAAGATGGAGACATTCTGTTCTCGTGGTCCGGCTCGTTGGAGTGCATGCTATGGGCTGGAGGACCGGCTGCCCTAAACCAGCATCTGTTCAAGGTGACATCTGCCAAGTATCCACGGTGGCTTTGCTACTTCGGGATTCATCAGCACCTCGATGACTTCCGGCACATCGCGGCGGGTAAGGCGACCACGATGGGACATATCCAGCGACATCACCTGTTCGATGCAAGGCTGTCAGTTCCTTCGCAGGAACTCCTGCGTGCAATGGACGCCGTCATCCAGCCGATCGTCGAGAGCACATGGCGTCGCGAAGTGCAGTCGCGAACCCTCGCCGCCATCCGCGACGCGCTGCTGCCCAAGCTCATCTCCGGTGAGTTGCGGGTGAAGGATGCCGAACGGTTCGGTGATCACCGGGTGGGTGAGTGCGCTCTGTCTCAAAGAGCAGGCAGGAAAAGGAGTCCCTGATGACCCGCGAAGACAAGCTGATTCCATCTTACGGCGGCTATCGCAAGCTGCGCAGCTTTCAGTACGCTCAGCAGGTATATGATGCCACGGTTATCTTCTGTGACCGCTTCATTGAGAAAAACTCGCGTACACGTGATCAGATGATTCAGGCCGCGCGGAGCGGGGTACAGAATATCGCCGAGGGCAGTATGGCTTCCGCGACCTCGAAGAAGAGCGAACTCAAACTGACCGGGGTTGCGAGGGCAAGCCTGGAGGAACTGCTGCTCGACTATGAAGACTTCCTGCGCCAGCGGCGTCTGCGCCTCTGGGCCAAGGACTCTCCGGAGGCCCTTGCGGTTAGAAGAAAGTACCAGTCGGACAGGTCGGACAAGTCGGACTCGTCAGACAGGTCAGACCCCTACCAAATTCTTTCTGCACCCGCTGAGGTTGCTGCGAACACGCTGATCTGCTTGGTCAATCAGGCCAGTTTTCTTTTGGGGCGACAGTTGCAAAGGCTTGAGCAGGGGTTTCTTAATGAAGGCGGGTTTACGGAAAGACTTTACCGTATGCGCCAGGATCACCGGGGGAAGCGATGAGCGCATTTACCGAATCTGTTGTAGAAGATGCAGCCCTTGCCTGGCTGGAAGGGCTTGGTTATGCGATCAAAAACGGGTTGGAAATTGCCCCGGGTGAATTTGGGGCCGAGCGTGCTGATTACTCGCAAGTTATCCTGGAGGATCGCCTCCGCCAGGCGCTTGTGCGCTTGAATACAGAGCTTCCTCCGGAGGCCCTCGACGATGCGTTCCGAAGGCTCACGCGGCCAGATGGGGCGAACCTGGATGCCCGCAACCGCGCTGTGCATCGCTGGCTGGTTGATGGGGTGACGGTGGAATACCGCCGCAAAGATGGATCCATCGCGGGTGCCCAGGCCCAAGTGAGCAATTTCGATAACCCCGATAACAATGACTGGTTGGCAGTCAATCAGTTTACCGTCGCCGAAAACAAACACAACCGCCGGCCGGACGTGGTGTTGTTCGTCAACGGCATCCCTCTCGCCGTGCTGGAACTCAAGAACGCCGCCGACGAGAACGCAACGATTTGGACAGCTTTCCAGCAACTCCAGACATACCAGCATGAGATCCCGTCGCTCTTCACCTACAATGCCGCGGTTGTCGTGTCAGACGGGCTGGAATCGCGCATCGGGGCGCTTGGCGCCGGGAAGGAATGGTTTAAACCCTGGAGGACCATTTCGGGCGAATCGCTGGCTGATCCCTTTATCCCTGAGCTGCAAGTAACGATCGAAGGGGTATTCGAGAAACGCCGCTTCCTCGATATGCTGATTACTTCATCGTGTTCGAGGACTCGGGCGACGGGCGGCTCGTCAAGAAAATGGCCGGTTATCACCAGTTTCATGCAGTCAATGTTGCCCTTGAAGAAACCTTGCGCGCCGCGCTGCGTGAGGGGGCGGCCGAAAGGGAAGGGCGTTACGAGGCAGGTGGAAAGCCCGGCGGTAAACCCGGGGACCGGCGGATCGGCGTGGTCTGGCATACTCAAGGGTCAGGGAAGAGCCTGACTATGGCTTTTTATGCCGGGCGGGTGATACGCGAGCCAAAGATGGAAAATCCAACGATCGTTGTGCTAACCGACCGAAACGACCTCGACGACCAGCTCTTTGGAACCTTTTCAAAATCTAAAGACCTCTTGCGCCAGCCGCCGATCCAGGTCGAAAGCCGGGCGGATCTGCGTGAGAAGCTGCGGGTGGAAGCCGGGGGCGTGGTCTTCACGACGATCCAGAAGTTTCTGCCGGAGGAGAAAGGCGACCACTACCCCGCGCTCTCGGAAAGGCGCAACATCGTGGTGATCGCCGATGAAGCCCACCGCAGCCAGTATGACTTTATCGACGGCTTTGCCCGGCACATGCGTGATGCGCTGCCAAATGCTTCTTTTGTCGGCTTTACGGGGACCCCCATTGAGAAAGCCGACGCCAACACCCGGGCGGTGTTCGGCGATTACATTAGCATATACGACATCCAGAGGGCTGTTGAAGACAAGGCAACCGTGCCCATTTATTATGAGGGACGGCTGGCAAAGCTGGAACTCGATGAGTCCGAGAAGCCAAAGATTGACCCCGAGTTTGAGGAGGTGACCGAGGGCGAGGAGATTGAGCGCAAGGAGAAACTCAAGACCAAATGGGCACAGCTTGAGGCCATCGTCGGGTCGGAAAAACGGCTGAAACTGATTTCCAAAGACATTGTCGATCATTTCGAGCAGCGGCTGGAGGCGATGGACGGCAAGGCAATGGTGGTTTGCATGAGCCGCCGCATCTGTGTGGAACTGTATCGGGAAATTATTCGCCTCCGTCCAGGCTGGCACCATGCCGAGGACGAACAGGGCGCGATCAAGGTTGTAATGACCGGATCGGCCTCAGACCCCCTGGACTGGCAGCAGCACGTCCGTAACAAGCCCCGCCGGGAAGGGCTGGCGAACCGGTTCCGGGATCCGAAGGACCCGTTCAAGGTCGTGCTGGTTCGCGACATGTGGCTGACCGGCTTCGACGCGCCGAGCCTTCATACCATGTACGTGGACAAACCCATGCGCGGCCATGGGCTGATGCAGGCGATCGCCAGGGTCAACCGGGTCTTCCAAGACAAGCCCGGGGGATTAGTGGTGGATTACTTGGGGCTTGCGCATGAACTCAAGCAGGCGCTTGCCACATACACCGAAAGCGGCGGGACAGGGAAGACCGCGATCGACCAGATGGAGGCGGTCGAGCTCCTGCTGGAGAAATACGAGGTCTGCTGCGGGATCATGCACGAATTTAATTGGTCGCTCTGGGTGTCCGGAACCCCTGCCCAGCGCCTGGGGGTCCTGCCGCCGGCGCAGGAGCATGTACTTTCTCAAAAAGATGGAAAAGAAAGGTTCCTCAGTACCGTGCAGGATCTTTCTCGGGCCTTTGCGCTGGCGGTACCCCATGCCGAGGCTTTACGCATCCGTGACGACGTGGCGTTCTTCCAGGCTGTGCGAGCTGCCCTCGCGAAGCGGGCGCCGGGAGAGATGAAAACGGAAGAGGAGCTTGATTTGGCTGTCCGGCAGATTGTATCCCGAGCCGTTGCCTCGGAAGGGGTCGTTGACATTTTTGCCACAGCGGGATTAAAAAAACCGGACCTTTCGATTCTCTCGGAGGAATTCCTCGCCGAAGTGCGGGGGATGCCGCAGCGGAACCTCGCGGTCGAACTATTGCGGAAATTGCTTTCAGGGGAGATTCAAGTCCGGCGGCGAAAGAACGTCGTCCAGGCCCGATCCTTCGCCGAAATGCTGGAGGAGGCCATCCGGCGGTATCAAAACCGGGCGATTGAGGCGGCGCAGGTGATCGAGGAGCTGATCCAACTTGCGAAGGACATGAGGCAGGCCAATGCGAGAGGGGAATCCCTCGGTCTTAACGAGGACGAGTTGGCATTTTATGACGCTCTGGAAACGAACGACAGCGCCGTGAAGGTATTGGGGGACGATACGCTCCGCACCATTGCGCGGGAGCTGGTGAAAACGGTTCGGGCGAACGTCACCATCGACTGGACCGTGCGGGAGAATGTTCGGGCGCAGCTGCGTGTGCTCGTGAAGCGGATCCTGAGAAAGCATGGATACCCACCCGACAAACAGGAGAAGGCGACGCTGACCGTGCTGGAGCAGGCGGAGGTGTTATCGCAGGAGTGGGCGGCGGCATAAAAAATCTTAAGAAGTACATAATTCCATGGACACATTACTATTTTTAAAGCTTCTTGAAATAGAAGGCCGGAATGCTTGGCGAAAAAAGACTCATAAAGTCGGAAAAACTCCAGAATCTTTTGTCGTTTGGGCCAGATGCGGAGGAGATCGAGCTAAGGTCTCTCAATGTGCTGACCGGGCCAAATATCAGTCGGCAAAGCGGTGGGTCAGCGCGGTGAATAACTGGGGACAAATGGGAAGGTGGGATTTTCAAGTTTGCAAGGACCCGCAAATGCTGGGGAAAGAATTGGAATGGCTGAACAAGCAATCTTTTAAGAGTTAAACGGACCGGATGAATTAAAAGGAACCAAACATCTACATATGTATTGAAGAAATCTATGAGCGGATTTCCGATGATCCCCACCCGATCCGGGACAGCCTCGAATCTCTACGCTCACTCGAAGTCGTCCGCATCATTGAAGGCGAGATCTGAAAGGAGCAATCTTTATGATTACTGAATTAAGTTTTACCAATTTTAAGTCATGGAAACAGGTCGAGAAAATGCGGCTTGCTCCAATCACCGGCTTGTTCGGCACGAATAGCTCTGGAAAGACCAGCATTCTTCAGTTGCTTCTAATGATTAAGCAAACGGTTGAATCAACTGATCGTTTGCAGGTCCTGGATTTCGGCAATGAAAAAAGCCCTGCTAACCTTGGAAGTTTTAGGGAGTTTATTTTCTCGCACGAAACATCTGGAAAACTTAAATGCTCTATTAGATGGAAACTTAATCAACCCCTTAAAGTAAAAAGGCCAGATGATAAGAATGCCGAATTATTCACTGGAAATGATATCGGCTTTAGCGTGGAAATTGAGGAAAATGAAAAAAAACGCCTTATCGTGAATCACCTTGATTATTCATTTGCAGGGTATGACTTCAGTATGAAACGCAAATCTACCGGCAAAGAGAACTATGAATTGGAAACGACACCATCTGATGGCTTTAAATTCGTACGGACACGTGGACGAGTTTGGGACCTTCCTGCTCCCGTGAAATGTTACGGTTTCCCGAACGAAGTTAACGCTCGATATCAAAATGCTGGGTTTCTATCAGACCTTCAACTTGAGTTTGAAAGGCTTTTTACGGAAACCAAATACCTTGGGCCACTTCGTGATTATCCAAAACGTCAATATTCTTGGTCTGGTGCTGAACCCGTTGACATGGGCCAACGTGGCGAACGAGTTGTGGAAGCGATTCTTGCGGCACGTGAGCGAGGCTTATTAATATCGCCGGGAAAGAAAAGAAAGAAAGTATCATTGGAACAGCGAGTCGCGGCATGGCTACAAGCACTGAATCTTATTGAATCCTTTCACGTGGAACCGCTGGCAAAAGAAGGAGGAAATATTTATCATGTCAAAGTCCGCCGGAATCCCAATTCTGCAGAAGTATTAATTACAGACGTTGGATTTGGCGTTTCTCAAATCCTACCTGCAATAGTGCTTTGTTATTACGCTCCTGCGGGATCTATTATTATTCTTGAACAACCAGAAATCCACCTGCACCCAGCTGTCCAAGCGGGCTTGACAGATGTATTTATTGATGCGGTGAAAACCCGGAAAATCCAGATTATCTTTGAAAGCCATAGCGAGCACCTTCTAAAGCGGCTTCAACGCCGAATAGCTGAGAAAACGATATCACCCGATGAAACCGCATTATATTTTTGCGAAACAGAAAAAGGAGAATCGAAATTAACTCCCTTAAGCGTAGATCTTTTCGGGAATATTCAAAATTGGCCAAGGGAATTTTTTGGAGATCAGTTTGGAGAAATGGCAGCAATAACCAAAGCGGCGATGGAACGGAAAAAGGAGGGGGAGGGTTGAATGCCTTTGTCGTCGATGTTAATGTGCCCATCGTTGCTAATGGGCATTCTAACCAAGCAAATTATGATTGTGTTCTATCCTGCGTGAATATTCTTTCGAAAATATATCAAGGAGGCATGATTGTTATCGACGATGGAATGTTGATTTTATCGGAATATCTGAATTGCCTCCGTATGGCTGGACAACCTGGTGCTGGTGACGCATTCCTGAAATGGGTATGGGAAAACCAGGGTGTAATTGAGGTTTGTGAACGCGTTAAATTGACAGCGGAGTTATCTGCACCGGATGAATTCTTGGAATTCCCTGACGATCGGGATTTAGATACCTTTGATAGATCTGACCGAAAATATGTTGCAGTGGCATCTGCAAGCCGGAATCATCCTGTTGTTTTAAATGCCGTTGATACCGATTGGTGGGAGCACAAAGATGCTCTGAAAAAAAATGGTATTCGTATAAATTTTTTATGCCCGCAACACATGCGATGAAAACCACTAAGGGGGGAATTGGCGGGAATTTGGGGGACATATTACTATTCCCTCGGCGTTTGTTTGAAACGCGATAAAGTTAACAGAAAGGAAAATAAGTATGCAAGACGGATAAAATGAAAAAGGCCAACGAAGATCGTCAGCCCAACTCCTTCCACTCATGGTGGATGAGATATTTATAATATCGAAGAATTCAAAAGAAAAGTCAAGAGAAAGATTTGAAGAAAGGCTCCAATAAACAGCGACCGCCCCGAAGGGCAGCCCCCGAGCTACTTCTACCATGGGTAGATGAGACATTATTATTATCGATATTTTGAGAGATAGAGCCAAGTTTTTTTATAATTTCTATGGATCGTCTAACATGAGCTTCTTGCAAAAGTCCGTAATTTACCCTTCGACAGGCTCAGGGTGAACGGGCTTAGGTTGAAATTATTTAGTTTTTTCGTTCGTGGTGAGCCCTTCGACTCACCGTTCGCCCTGAGGTTCTCGAAGGGTGAACGGTTCGCTCAGGACAAGCTTGTCGAACCACAAAAAATACTTTTGCAAGAGGCTCACATATCAAACCATTTTGAAGCGGGCGGAACTTTGGGGTAAGGGCTGGAAATGATACAAGGGATATGGGAGAAAAAGGAGATTAAGGGACCAAGGGGATGAAACAGGAAAAGCAAAGTGCGGAATTAAGAGTGTTCATCTCGACCACAGATTCGACCTGCGATGAATGTGGAGAGGAACTTGGCCGGGGGGCCTGGATTACTCTCCAAAAAGAGAAAGGGGCGCTTTGCCTGGCGTGCGCCGATTTGGATCACCTTTTTTTTCTTCCGCCTGGCGATGCGGCCATTACCAGGCGTGCTCGCAAATATTCAACACAGGCTTGCCTAAAGTACAGCGGCCGGGTCGGTCGCTCCGCGGCGGCGAAGAGGTTTGATGAAGAGGCGATTTGCTTAGCGGTTGTCGCCCATATTCGCCATACCGAGACAGAATACGACACGCTACTGGCTAACGGTTATGACCGGTGGGACGCCCGAGCGCAAGTTGAAGAAAGAGTTGATCGGGTGATGAGTCAATGGCAAGGGAAAAAGTGAATCTATCGATAGCTCTCCATGACATTGGCCAAGAGCTTCCGGTCTACTTGTTTTCCCACTAACGGCCCTTCTTGCAACACGGGCAAATTATCTTCGAAGGGAGGTCGGTTGTTGCGGTAGATGATCCCGATGGGGATTATTTCTCCCCATTCTTCGGCAACTTTCAGGGCAGCTTCCTTGTTCTGGGGATCATAATCCGCAGGTAATTCGCGGCAACGCTTCTTGTACCAACTGAAAGTATTCACCTTGTTGAAAGAAACACAAGGTTGCAGGATGTCGATAAGGGAGAAACCGCGGTGGGCAATGGCCTGCTTAATTAAACCGGAGAGGTGATCTTCCAGCCCGGAGAAACCCCTGGCCACAAATCCGGCCTTCATGGCCACGGCCACGGCCACCGGGTTGAAAGGAGCCGAAGTTACTCCTTCGGGTTGAGCCTTGGTGATGAATCCAGCCTCGGAAGTAGGGCTGGCCTGCCCTTTGGTCAACCCGTAAACCTGATTGTTGTGAACCAGCAGGGTTATATCTATGTTGCGGCGGATGGCCGCCAGAAAATGATTTCCTCCTTCTCCGTAATTGCAGCCGTCTCCGCTCTCCACGATAATGGTCAATGTCGGGTTGGCCAGTTTGGCCCCGGTGGCCACTGGCAAGGATCGGCCATGCAAGCCGTCGAAGAGGTTCACGTTCATATAATGGGGGGCTTTGGCAGCCTGTCCAATCCCGGAGACAAAGAGAACCCGATGGGGCGGCAACTGGGCAGCAACCAGAGTTTTTTTTACGGCCTTCTGAATGGAAAAATTTCCGCAGCCCGGACACCAGGCCGTTTCATAGTTTCCGTATTCTTCCAGCGTAACCATATTTCCTCCCTACTTTAATTGTATAGGAATTTCCTTTTTGGACACGGATGTACACAGATTATCGGGATAAAATAAAAAGAAATAATTATCTGCAGTTATCTTTGAAAATCTGTGTCCCAATAAATTTATTTCCTAAGGATATACTCCGGAGTGATCGGCAAGCCATCATAACGATTCACCCGTTGATGAACTTTAAACCCTGTCTCCCGGCGGATAAGACCGGCAAATTGTCCGGTGGCATTGCCTTCGACGCAGACCACCCGCCCGGCTTCCTGAAGCAGGCCCATGAATTGGTCCGGAATAAGAGGCCAAATCTGGGAGAAATGAAGCGAGGCTACTCGCTGCCCGGAAGACCTCATTGTTGAAGCTGCCTCCCAAACAGAACCTTTGCTCGAACCCCAGGAGATAAACAGGAGGTCCGGATGCCGATCCCCTTTATACTCAGCCGGAATAACTTCCTGACAAATTCCTTCCGATTTTTTTAAACGTTTCTCCACCATCTGTTTCCGGACGGAAAGATCCTCGGTGAGATGTCCATCTTCTGTGTGCTCATCGCTTCCGGCTACGACCAGGCGCTCAGTCAGGCCGGGGAGAAGACGGGGCGAAACCCCGCTATCCGTGAGGGCAAACCGGCGGTATTGCCCCTCGGCTTTAAGGGCATCAGCCGGAGGGTGGATGGGTGAAAAATTTTCTACATCAAATGGAATAACTGCCCGGTAGGAGTCGGATAGAAACTGATCAGTGAGAATAAATATTGGCCCCTGAAATTTTTCCGCCAGGGAAAATGCCTTAAGGGTTTGGGCAAAACACTCCTCAATAGTTCCGGGAGCAAAGATGGCCCGCGGGAACTCTCCGTGACCGGCGTGGAGCACGAAGTTTAAATCCCCTTGTTCCGTGCGGGTGGGCAGGCCCGTGGCCGGGCCCGGGCGCTGGGCAATCACGATCACCAGGGGGGTTTCGGTCATGGCCGCCAGGCTTACTCCCTCCGCCATCAAAGCAAACCCTCCTCCTGATGTGGCCACCATACTTGGCGCTCCGGCAAAGGAAGCGCCGATGGCCATGTTGATGGCCGCGATCTCGTCCTCGGCTTGCTCCACGATCAGTCCCATTTTTCCGGCCAGCCGGGCAAGGGTTAAGCTGATGGAAGTGGAGGGCGTCATCGGGTAGAAAGAATAAAATTTCAGCCCGGCAGAGATGGCCCCCAGAGCAATGGCCTCATTTCCCTGGATCATCACCCGCGAAGGGGGGTTGGAAAGGGGAGGAAGTTTCCCGGCGAAAGTGGGCTGAGCGGAAGTCCACCGAAAAGCTTCACTTAAAATCCGCCGGTTTTCTTCAATCAAACCAGAGTTCTTCTTTCCAAAAAAATCCTCCAGGGTTCGGCCCACCAATGCTTCTTCCAGCCCGAGGAGAGAGCAGACCACTCCCAGGGCTGCGATGTTGGAGAATTTATCCGCAGCCAAATGGCCATAAGGGACTTTGAGGCAGTTTTCTTCTTCGAGGGTACACCCCTGATCGGCCACGATGCGTACCCGGGATGATAATTCTTTTTGATGGAGGGTAAGAGTTTCGTCATTCAGGGCGACCAGAAGATCGACTGGTTCCTGCGGGGCCAAGATTTCTTCTGAACTCACCCGGATGGCAAAGGTATTATGCCCGCCCCGAATGCGGGATTGATAGCTTTGGGTGACCAAAATAAAATAGCCGCTGCGCACCAGGCTTTTGGCCAGAATCTCTCCAACCGTGGCCAGCCCCTGGCCGGCCTCTCCTCCGATAAGGATATTCATAACGGACTCCCTTCCCCCGCTCAAAAATCCCCCCTAAAATTATTATTCCGGTTTTCAGAGGCCTTTGCAAGGCTCTAATGAGCTGACCATCGATAATTTTCCCTCTTCTTAAGATCATGCAAGGAATCTCATCCATATTTGTCCTGAAAATAGCCCACTCATCTTCTGTGGTGGCCAAGAAAAGATAGCTCACTCTTTTAAAATTGAACCCCAATTAGGAAGATAGGGCGCTACGAAGGTAAGAGGCTGGGAAATTATTTGGGTTTGTTTTACCAATAAAGTGGAGCAATCCCCCGGCTTTTAAGATGTCGAGAACTATCGACGGCATGGGAGGAAATGGATAAGTTTTTTGGGTGGCCATGTTTCGGGCTTTTCCAGCTTCAAGGTCAACTTCAACCATATCGCCTTCGTTGAATCTTTTACTTGCATCTCTGAGTTCAATCGCGGCAAGACCGAGATTTATGAAGTTACGGAAGAATATGGCGCCGAAACTTTCGGCTATGATACATGAGATCCCAGCAGCTTTCAAAGCTACCACCGCATGCTCCCTGGATGACCCGCAGCCAAAGTTTTTCCCGGCTATCAAAATGTCCCCTTTGGCTATTTTGTTGCTCCATCCTTTTTCTATTCCTTCTAAACAATGTTCGGCTAAGAAGGATGGATCGGTGAAGCTGAGATACTTCCCTGAGATAATCATATCTGTATCGATATTGTTTCCAAGGATCCACACTTTTCCTCGAAAGATCATTATCATGTTTCCTTTTCTTAAATTAGTGAAGACGGGTGTGTAATCTCCCCTCGTACGGCAGAAGCTGCAGCCACTGCTGGACTCGTCAAGTAAACCTTGCTGTCAGGATGTCCCATACGTCCCTTGAAATTTCGATTCGTCGTAGATAGGCAGACTTCTCCCTTTGCCAGAATACCAAGATGGCCCCCAAAGCAAACCCCACAACTGGGGGGTAATATTACTGCCTCCGCTTCGGAGAAAATTTTAAGCAAGCCTTCTTCCATTGCCTGGCGGTAAATTCCAGGAGTGGCTGGGGAGATGAGCATGCGAATCCTTGAATCCACTTTTCTGCCATTTAGAACTTTTGCCGCCACCCTTAAATCTCCGATACGGCCATTGGTGCACGAGCCGATGAACACCTGGTTAATTTTTATACCGCTGGCTTCCTGAACCGAAACAGCATTCCCTGGCGAGGGCGGCAGAGCCACTTGGGGGGCTATGGAAAAAACATCAATATCCAACTCCTGTTCATAGGTCGCATCGGAATCAGTAGTAAAATAAATTCCTTTCCGACGGCTTCGATCGGCAAGGAAGTTTTTGATTACCGGATCAGGCTCCATGATTCCGTTGACCGCCCCTGCTTCCACCGCCATGTTTGCCATAGTCAGGCGATCTTCAACATCCAATGACTTGACGGTTGGTCCACAAAATTCAATGGTTTTTCCCAAGGCACCGTCTGTTCCGATTTTCCCTATGGTATAGAGGATCAAGTCTTTGCCCCCGACCCATTCTCCCAAAATTCCGTAGCAATTGATGCGGATCGTTTCGAAAACTTTAAGCCAGGTTTTTCCGAGCACCATGGCTGCAGCCAGGTCAGTGCTTCCCACACCCATGGCAAATGCCCCCAAAGCCCCATAAGTA
Organism: Deltaproteobacteria bacterium; assembly: GCA_016875165.1. GTDB lineage: Bacteria > Desulfobacterota > SM23-61 > SM23-61 > SM23-61 > JAHJQK01. Next base: position 40,784 of record VGSF01000015.1, on the reverse strand, counting down.
CATGTATGGGAATCACCCCCAACGATCAAATCTCCGGGAACCACGAGTCCAGCTTCCGGCAGAAGAGCGTGTTCAATACCGGCTCGCCCCCCCTCGAAATATTGTTCAATTCCTGCCCCCTCGGCGAATTCCCGCAAAACCCGACATTGTTCGGCAGTGCCAATGTCTTTATTGGGCGTAAAATGATCAAGAACCAAAATGATATCTCTCGCCGCTTGGAGTGGTGGCCTGCCGATCTTCTCCAGTTCCTCAAGGGCCATGAACGCGCTGATATCATTACCTAATATTGTATCGAGTTTGACAGAAACGATATCTCCGCTTTTGACCGATTGAAGATTAGCATGAGCGGCTAATATCTTTTGGGAGATTGTCATCCCCATGGTTGTCTCCTCGCTCTTTTCCTTTAGCGATCAGCTTTATTTCAAAGCACCCCAGTAAATTTTTGACTTTTAGAAGCCATACCCTTTTTCGACATGCGCATATTTAAAGCAATTCCCACAATGCTCAGCAATCCCCCGATGATTAAAAACAAATAAATTTTTACAGTGAAAATAGAAATGAAGGAGGCTAAGGCGGCGCCAATTAAAATGGCATGCTGAGCCAAATTAAGTCTTGTAGACCAGTATTTATTGAGGGCAATGGAAACAGTAAAAAAGGTCAATAGGATCGCTAAAAATTGTTGCACTCCGGAGGAGAGGCTCTCAAATTGGAGCAAGATAGCCGGAGAATAAATAAAAAAGAATGGAAACAGAAAGGAAGCCAAGGCTACCTTTAATGCTTCTCCTGCTGCCGGCCAATATTTAGCCTCGGCCATTTTGCAGGCCACCATGAGCCCAATCGCCACTGGCGGGGTGAGGTGAGCAAAGACAGCGTAATACAACGGAAAAAGATGAGCTTGGAGAAGTGGGACGCCAAGCTTGATCATCGCGGGAGAGAGAATGGTTGCGCATATTATGTAGGCGGCGGGAGTGGGTACACCTACTCCTAATATCATAGATGTTAATGCGGTAATGATTAGAAGCAGAAAAAGATTGTTATGACATAATAGTAACAATACTTTACCAAGCTTCATTCCTAATCCGGTTACTTCCACTGTGCCGACGATGATTCCAATAAGGGCTAACACGATAGCGATTTGACTGCCGGATATAATTCCATCCATAAGCCTATTTTTCATTTTGTCCCAGTCCAACCGAGCCTCTTTTCTGATGCCGGATAAAAGGCCAAGAATGACAACACAAATTAATGACCAGAAGATAGTGAACATGAGGGAACGTCCCTGCATCAAGAGTATCAAAAGAAGTAAGAGAGGAACGATAAACACCGGGCCATCAAATAATAAACTCTTCATATTAATTTTTTGTAAAGGCATAGGCGCAATATTGAGCTTCCGGGCGTTCAATTCTACATAGAGAAGAACAATAGCAAAATAAATGATGGCGGGAATAAAAGAAACTTTAGCAATGGAGATATAGGGAATTCCCGTATATCCTGCCATTACAAAAACAGTTGCGCCCATGACTGGAGGTAAAATTTGACCCCCGCTCGAGGCAGCTGTTTCTATGGCGGCAGCATGTTCGGGAGTATATCCTGTCTTCTTCATCATGGGAATGGTGAAAGAGCCAGTTATCGTAATATTAGCGACGGTGCTACCTGTAAGGGAACCCAAAAGAGCACTTGTAAATACTGATAATGCAGCTGCGCCGCTTCTGAATTTAGAGGCAGCAAGAGATCCGATTGACATAATGAACCGTAATCCACCAAAGGCCTCTAATACGGATCCAAAAAAAATAAAAAGAAAGAGATAATTGGCTGAAAGGATAAGAAGACTACCATAGACTCCCCATGGAGTGGTGACATCCGCGCTCATCAATGTAATTAAACGTTGTAAATCTATAGATGGGGCTTTGATCAAAGAAGGTAGATATGAACCAAAGGCTGTATATAAAAGAGCGATAGCCGTTAGAATAGGAAAAATCCAGCCAAAAGCTTCTACCGTCAGAATAAAAACGATGACTGCGGATAGGGCTCCGGCTACAAGAGCTATATTGGGAGGGTAGCTGGGGTTGGAGAGGATCTCATCATAATGGGTAAAAAAATATAAGTTGACGCATATAGTGGCTGCCAACATTAATATATAAGCGGCCTGAAAACGCTGCCGGAGCTTATAGAGGATCATAATCACGGAGGCAAAGCCGAGATGCACGATGGCATGTTGTGAGGGTTCAAAAGGTAGATGGGTAATATAATAGAAATGATACAAAATCATTAAGAAGGCGATTCCGCCCAGAATATATCCCATCCATTTTTGTATTCTCCCCCCTTGATCTGAATTCATTCCCATCGTTTTCTCCTTAAAGAGGATTTTTACAGTCGCATTTTAACTCTTTAGATTATTTTCAGCCGCAACTGCCGCCTAATAGCAGAGAAAGGGTAAATGGAAAAAATCTCCTCCTGCGATCCATTTACCCTTTAAATCCTGAACGGGAATCTTCATTCTATTTACGATATTTGGCGTATTCTTCTCCGAAGCTTTTTAGACGGATTTTTACATCATCATAAAACTTCAACGCACCGGGATGAAAATTATCCTGACATAATTTTTCAGTTTCCCAGAATGAGGTTGTCAAAAAATCTGGAGTGATACCCTTCCCCATTGTATGGTAAGGTGCAAAATCCCCTTTCTTAGCGGCTTCGTATAGGATTTTGGTTATCTCATAAACCACGTCATTAGGCATTTCCTTACCCGCAGACCAATAGACGGGGCAGGAAACTACAGCCATCGCTTCGGTCTGGGTCGGTCCCATGGCTTTGGCCGGTACAACCAAAGCCAGCGTTGGCAGATTTAAGGCAGCGAATTCCTCAGAACGGCAAGCTTTGGCAATCATGGCTATGTTAGCATCCACGTTTCCTTGCTGGATGAAATGGAGCGTGGCGCGAGCCTTTAATTCTTCCAAAGAGGACCCAAGTCTAAATTCATTTGGGTACACAAAGTCAAACATCATGACACCGGCATGGGCTGCACCATCTCGAAGTGCGGTGACTAAGGCACTCAAGCCTCCGTGCATTGGCTTGATACTCTCCCATACCCCTGCTTGTTTCAGCTGATCAGCAAAGATCCAGGCATAACCTTTTTCTACCTTTCGGGGAAGGGCCACCGCTTTCCCTTTTAAGTCAGTAAAAGTTTTTATTTTGGGGTCAAAAGTAATCCATACCGAGGCCAAGTGGACTAATGACCCGATCTTCAATGGAAAATATTCCCCCTTACCCCAGACAGTATGACCAGGAATCATGGTCACATTAACATGAGTTGCTCGGAATTCCGGTTTTCCCATAATCAATCTGGTATTATCGGTCACTCCTGCTGTAGCTACTACATCAGCTTTAAGCTTATCAGAACGTTCGTTAATAAAAGTGGCTAAGGCATGCGACAAGACATACCATACGTCCCCTGGTCTTCCGGCCGCGATGGTTATGGATTTTTTTTCTTTGGCCGCAGCCGAGGCGGGGTCCATCGATAAACTTGCGCATATGACCAGGAATGATGCCAGGAAAAAAACAAAACATTTCTTTTTCATCGTTATCCTCCTCGTATAATGGATTTTTTATTTTTCCCCTATCGGGGAAAACCGAAGCGCCAGATGTTTCTCCCCTGTGGCTTCAGGGCTGGTAACCGATAGTATCTTCATATTTGCTCGCTACATCCGCTTTGGGCAGGAACTTCTCTTCTATCTGGCGAATCTCTTGGAAGCCGGCAAAGGCATGGAAATCTTCCAAAGGATGGCCTTTCATCTGTTTTTGAAAATCTATTTCTGCCTGTGTCCCCTTAGTTTTGATGGCCTGGCTAAGATCCCAAACTGCCTTGGCCGTGGCCCGCAAAGAAACGCCAGGATAAATGACCAGCGAGACGCCGATTTCTTCCAATTCTTCTATGGGTAGATAAGGCGAGACTCCAGCGACGTTGTACAGTAGGGGCGCCGCCACTTCCTTCACTATTTTTCGCAACTCATCGGCGGAAAGCGGAGCTTCCACAAAGGCCATATCTGCGCCCGCTTTGATATAGGCGTTGGCTCTGGCAATGGCCTCCTCCAGACCTCCTCCCACCGCACCCCGGGCGTCCGTGCGGGCGATGATCAGGAAATCAGGGTCCATCTCTTTCCTCGCCGCATCGGCAGCCATAATCTTTCCCACGGCTTCTTCCACTGGCACAAGCATCTTGCCGGCCACATGACCGCAGCGTTTGGGGGTAATCTGGTCCTCCAAGTGGATGGCGGCTACTCCAGTTTGAATGTATTCCCTCACCGTGCGCAGGACGTTGATCGCGTTTCCGTAACCGGTGTCCGAGTCGGCGATGACTGGGATAGAAACGGCGTTGGCCACGTAGCGGGCAACGGTATGTACTTCGGTCATGGTGGCCAGCCCTACATCGGGCATGCCCAGCAGCGAAACGGAGATGCCATACCCGGAAAGGTAGACTGCGTCAAACCCGGCTTTTTCGATAATTTTCGCGGTAAGCGCATTGTAACAGCCGGGAACAACTAAAATCTCCTTCTTCGCTAGAAGCTCCCGAAGTTGAGTCGTTTTTTTCACTGTTTCCTCCTTTTTTTTGAAATCTTCCCCCGACTCTAAAAATAGAGGTTCTTTTGGGGGAGAGAAATATATAAAATGCAAGCTGCTAAGATTCTTACTCTGTTTCCTTTTGGGGTATTGCCCATCCTTCGCATAAAGACTTTAGGACTTTATGAACCTGGATCGGACAAAAAAAGTACTCAGTCTTTGTAAAGTCTTCCTGCTTTGGCCTCTTCTTTTAAAAAGGGGATAATGCCTCCTGCCTGCAGGATGCGCCTCAATTCTTCTGGCAAGGGACTGGCTCTTAGGGTTTGCCCTGTTCTTATGTTTTTCACTTCTCCGCTGCTCAGGTTCACTTCCGCTTCATCACCATCCTCGAAGAATTTGGAAACATCTTTGATGGAAAATAAGGGAAGCCCCAAATTGATGGAGTTTCGATAAAAGATCGCTCCCATGGAGTCAGCCATAACGCAATCGATACCGAGGGCCAAAAGATTCTTGGCCGCTGGGCGGCTGGACCCGCACCCAAAATTTTTGCCGGCCACCACGATATCCCCCCTTTTCACGTTCTTGGCAAAATCGGGTCGCTCGGCATACATACAATAATCTTTCATTTCTTCTTCTGTCGCTTTTCCGAACATACTTGCCGTAGGCATCAGCAGGTCGGTGCTGATGTTGTCCCCGAATTTCCAAACTCGGCCTTTTAGCGAGCTCATGCCACCCTCCTCTGTAAATAGATTATTGCAAATAATCTTTGGGGTCGGCGATCGCCCCAGCAATGGCGGAAGCCGCAACCGTCGCGGGTGATGCCAGATATACCTCGGACTCCGGGCTCCCCATGCGCGCCTTAAAGTTTCTATTTTGCGAAGAAATGCACCTCTCTCCGGCCCCCAAGATGCCCAGGTGAAGACCCCCGCAGGCTCCGCAAGTGGGGTTGGTGACTACGGCTTCGGCATCGATGAAAACCTCGATCAAACCCTTCTGAAGGGCTTGCTTGTAAATAGACTGGGAAGCCGGTGTCACGATCAATCTGATTTTGGGATGGATCTTTTTCCCTTTGAGAATATTGGCGGCAATCTCCAGGTCTTCATAACGGGCATTCGTGCAGGAGCCGAGAAACGCTTGGTGAATGGGGGTCCCTTTTACTTCGCTCACCGGTTTCACATTCCCTACGTCATGGGGGCAGGCCACCAGGGGTTCTAATTGATCCACTTTAATTTTATAAGTCGATTCAAAGACCGCGTCTGAGTCGCTTTTTACCAGCTCGTAAGGTTCTTGGGCCTTGTCTTTCAGATACGCCTGGGTCTTTTCATCTGCTTCAAAGATCAAGAACTTTGCCCCGATCTCGATCCCCATGTTGGAGATGGTCAGCCGGCTGGCAATGGACATTTCTGCCACTGTGGGCCCGACAAATTCTACTGACTTGTAAAGGGCGACGTCCGTTCCATATTCCCCGGCGATAAATAAGAAGATATCCTTGCTCATGACGGCATCGGGAAGCTTTCCGCTGACCTCAAATCGAATGGTCTCCGGAACCCGAAACCAAAGTTCTCCCCGCACTAAGACATAAGGAAGGTCCTGATTAATTCCCCGCGAGGCCACGTTCAGGGCTCCGTAAGTGGTCGTATGCGAGTCTGTACCTACTACCAATTGCCCAGGAAGAGCAAACCCCTTTTCTACAAAAAGCTGGTGGCAGATCCCGCTGCGGCCCATCTCATAAAAATTCTTGATTCCAAATTTTTCTACCGCCTGGCGGGATTGGACAAAAGCATCGGCGATGGGAACGTTAGCCGGAGGAACCATGTGCTCATGAACCACCACCACCCGGTCGGGGTTCCACAACCGATCTGCCCCCAATTTGTTTAACAAAGACAGAATTTCTGGCCAGATTTCCCCAATGATCATCAATCGGTCTATTTTGCCCATGACAATTTCCCCGGGGACCACTTTTGTACGCCCTGAAGCCCGCGCCAAGATTTTCTCAGCCATTGTCATTCCCATGTTTTTACCCCTTTTTTAAAACGATATGAAGGGGGTCTTTTTGACCCCTGAACCTGCCTTTAAGGTTGATAACCAATGGATTGGGCATATTTGCGCTGTACTTCCTCGCTGGGCAGATATTCCTCTTCTAATTTGCGGATTTCGGCAAAGCCAATGAATTGGTGGAAGTTCGCCGTAGGATGTCCTTGGATGTCTCTTTCAAACTGAATCAGGAAATCTGTTCCGCCTTTGGCAAAGGCCTGCATGTAATCCCACAAGGCTCTTGTGGCAGAGCGGAAAGCTCCCCCGGCATTGGCCACAATGGCTACGCCCATCTCTTGCAGTTGGGACATGGGAAGTAGGGGGGACACTCCCACCATATTGTACATGATCGGAGCGGGGATTTCATGAACACAGCGTTGGAGTACTTCTACGCTGGTAATGCCATCCGGAAAGATTACATCCGCCCCAGCCTCTATATAAGCTTTTCCTCGGCGGATTACCTCCTCGATGCTGCCCCCTATAGCCCCGAGGGCATCGGTGCGGGCAATGAGCACAAAATCAGGGTCCAGTTCCCGCCGGATGTGATCCGCGGCGCGGTATTTGCCCACGGCTTCTTCGACAGAAACCACCTGCTTACCCGCCACATGTCCGCAACGTTTCGGGGCAACTTGATCTTCAATGTGAACCCCTGCCACTCCCGCTAGGATGAATTCCTCAGTCGTGCGCATAACATTGATGGCATTCCCGTACCCTGTGTCCGCATCGCAAAATACAGGAATTTTGACGGCGCTGGCGATGTACCGAGCCACGTTGACCACTTCGGTTAAGGTCGTAAGTCCAACATCCGGTTTCCCCAACATGGTCGCCGAGATACCGTATCCGCTCACCCCTATGACCTTGAACCCGGCTTGTTCGATGATTTTTGCCGAAAGAGCATCATAAGCCGCCGGCACGATCAACAGCTCTTTCTTGGCTAACAATTCCCTTAAAACTTTACTTCGTTTCATTTTTTCCCCCTAAAAAAATTTACTTCCCGAGACCTAAAGATAGACAGATTGTTCATTCCCTTTTTGCCCAAGTCTCGGGTTTTTGAGCCAGATCTCGGAACCTGTCAACCTGATCCGGATAATGACAAGCAGAAAAGTGCTTCTCGGCTACCAGTCTCAAAAGAGGCTCTTCCTTAACGCATTCCTCTTTAGTAAACGGACATCGATCATGAAACCGACATCCTTTCGGGGGGTTGAGAAGACTTGGTGGATAGCCAGGGATGGAAATTAATTCTCGCCCCGTATCGGTGAGGCTGGGGAAAGCATTCACCAGCCCGAGGGTATAGGGATGGTAAGGGTTGAGGAATACGGATTCTCCCCCATACTCCATGATCTTTCCTGCGTACATGACCCCGATCTTGTCGCAATTTTCTGCTACTACTGCCATATTATGAGTAATCAAAAGCATGGTCTTCTTCATCTTCTCGTGAATCTCCTTAATGCGATATAGGATTTGATCCTGGACAATAACATCCAGCCCGGTTGTGGCCTCGTCAGCGATGATCAAGGTGGGATCGAGCGTTAAGGCCATGGCAATCATCGCCCGCTGCCGCATCCCCCCGCTAAACTGGTGGGGGTAATCTTTCAGCCGCTTTTCATTCAATCCCACCAGGCCAAAGAGTTCCCGGATTTTACTCAGGGCCACTTCGCGCGTTGTTTTTTCATGCGTTTCAATGGCTTCCAGAAGCTGATCTTCAATCCGGTAAACGGGGTCGAAGGAATACATAGCGCTCTGGGGGACCATGGAAATCTCTTTCCACTGGATTTTTTTCAGGTCGCTGGACTTCATGGAGACGAGATCCTGGCCGTTGAATAGGATCGCGCCCCCCATAATCTCTCCGTTGGGGGGCAAAATCCTCAGAATGGCCTTGGCAATGGTCGATTTTCCACATCCGGATTCGCCAACCAAACCCAGGTATTCACCTTCCTCGATTTGGAAGGACACACCATCGACGGCCTGGGCATAACCCTTCAATGTCCTGTAATAGATGCGCAAATCTTTGACTTCGAGAACTGCCATATCAAATTTCCCTCAACCTCGGATTGATCATCTGCTCGTAAGCCCGGGTAATCATGAACGAAGAAGTGACGAATAGGGATAAACAGAGTCCTGGAGGGAGTACCCACCACCAAGCATTGCGCATAGCGCCGGCATTAAAAGCGAAGTTTAACATTTGCCCCCAGCTCAAGACATGAGGGTCCCCGAAGCCCAGGAAGCTTAGTGCCGCTTCATACATCACTCCCGCCGAAACTCCGATGGCCATGTAAAGAAAACTGAAAGGCAAAACATTCGGCCCGATATGGAAAAAAAGAATTTTCAAGTCACTGGCCCCGGCTGCTTTGGCCGCCCACACAAATGGTCTTTCCCGCAAGCTGAGCACCTGAGAGCGGATCACTCGGGCCGTGGTTCGCCACAGGAAAAAGATGATCAGCAAAATGATGATTGTCAGGCTAGGCTTGGTGACCGAGATGATGATCAGCGCAAAAGGCAAAATAGGAATACCAAAAGCAATGTCCGTAATCCGCATTAATACTTGATCTATCCATCGCCCATAATAACCGGAAAACAACCCAACCAATGTGCCGAGCAAGGCACCGGCGATGGCTGAAAAAAATCCAACAACTAAGGCTATGCGTGAGCCATATAAAAGTTGGCTGAAGACATCCATGCCCATATTGGTGGTCCCGAGCAAATTCGTGGGATTCGGAGGAAGAAGGCGCCTCACGGATTTATCCGGGTTGAAAACCACATCGAAGGGACCCCAAGGGGCCACCATCGGTGCTAAAAAGGCCATCACGATAAAGATGACCAAAAAAATCAGCCCAATGGCCCCAAGGGTATCTTGAAAAATGACTTTTAGGCTCTCTAAGGGCCAATGCAGGAATGAGAGCTTTCTAACCCTTGCAGATTTTCCTCTGCCTGCGCCAGACATTTCCATGCTATCTCTCCTTTAAGGATTTAGGGCCGAATTGTTCAATTGTAGGTAATCCGCGGATCGATGAAACCGTAAAGCAAATCAGCGATAAAATTCATGAGGAGAATGGTCAAAGCCATCAAATAGAAACAAGCTTGTGCCACCGGGTAATCCAGGTCTTTCAGCGCGGTCACGATCTCTCTCCCAATCCCTGGCCAGGCAAAAATGATTTCCAAAAGCACTTGCCCCTGAAACAAAAGCCCGGTCATGACCGCTACGTAAGTAACCAGCGGTAGAAGGGCATTGCGGGTGGCATGCTTGATGATCTGAGCCTCGGATAATCCCTTGGCCCGCAGAATGTCTAAAAAATCGCTGCCTTTCACCTCCAGCATGCTGCTACGGAGAAGCAAAATCGGCCCGGTGATTTCCCGGCTCATCAGCACGATTGTAGGCAGAATTAAATGCTTTAAAAACCCGACGGAAAAAACCGTCTGCCAAAACCCGGCCGCGGTCCCCGGAGGACTCATCCCTCCCGAAGGCAACCACCGCAGCGTATAAGAGAAAAGCATCAACACTAAGATTCCCACAAAGAAAGAAGGCGCCGAACGTAGGAACAAGCTCGTCGTAACCATCGTAGTTTCGAATTTGGACCCTCGTTTCCAGCCTGCGACCGCTCCCAGGATCGTTCCCAAAACAACACTGAGAATCACCGAGGGCACCATCATTGCGCAGGTGTTGAGCAATTTTTCCAGGACGATCTCCCGTACAGGCTGGATCTGGAAAAAGGATCTTCCAAAATCAAAAATGGCCATGTTCTTCAAATAACTCAGATATTGCACCCACAAAGGATCGGTGAGTCCCCAGAGCTTCTTCTGCATGTCGATCATCTCTGGCGAAAATCTGCTATCCACAAATATTGCCGTGGGATCCCCGGGGAGAAATTTCACCAGGACGAATATAATTGAAAGGATACAGAAAATAACGAACACTAAAGAAATGAGCCGCATGAGGATGTATTTTTTTAAACCGGTCATCTTCTCTCCTCGAAAGTTTGAGGAACCCTCAGGGGTAAGCCCTGAGGGTCTTCCTGCAAGCATTTCATCAACTTCGGGGCAGCATCTTTAATCCGCCCCAAGTGTAACCCTCTTTACACACCCGACTGATCCGCTCGATGAATTTCTTATCTGTTGGGGGCGGGTAGACCAGTTGTCCTTCCTTATCCCAGCTATAGCCGGCATCCTTGAGGATCTGCCGCGCCAACTTCAAATCGTAATGGGGGGTGGGGGGTAAATTCGGGTTGTGCCATGGGTTGCCGGCGACAAAAAAGGTGTTCGAAGTGGGAATTCGTCCCTCTCCTTCCCAGCAAACTTTAATCAAAAACTCCCGGTCGATGGAATGGTGCCAGGCGCGGCGAAACTCGATGTCCCGCCAGGGAAGCCATGAAGCCCGGGGAACTCCATGAAACCACATGATGTCCGGAGTGCGCATGATGGCCAGATGTTTTATCTTTTGCAGAGGTTTGACCTGAGACGGCCTTAAATATGTTTCTTCAGCAACGTCAATCTCTTGAGTTTCCAGCCGGCCCAACATGCCATCGACGCTGGGAACGACCACATATAACAATTCATCTATTTTGGGGGCGGCAAAGTGATCTTTGTTGGCGATCAGAATCATCTCTACGTCTTTTTTATATGGCCCAAATTTGAAGGGACCGCTTCCGATCGGATGGGCAATCTCCAGCAGCCGCGGATTGTCCCCTACTTTCTGTTTTTCCATAATGCCCTCGAAAAGGTGCTTGGGCAGGATCACGTTGAGCTGGAGGAAATAAGTCTCAAACTCCGCGTAGGGCTTCTTGAAGCGGAAGCGGACTTTGCGGTTGCCCCGATCGGAAATTTCCACGCTCTCCAGGAATTGGTTGGCCGTGTAGAAAATCCCTCTCTCGTACTTGAGCATGAAATCGAGGGTAAACTTCAAGTCGTCGACGGTCACCGATTTGCCGTCGTGAAACTTCATGCCTCCCCGCAGCTTCACATCCCATGTCCGGTTATCCAGCACTTCCCAAGACTCAGCGGCCCAGGGAACTACATTTAGGTCCTTATCCAAATAGGCTAAGCGATCATAAATCATCCGGCCGATGGATCGGAAGCGATGGCCAGCAGCAAAGATATTAGTCGTCTCTATCAGTTGGGTCGACCCAACGATCAACCTCTTGCGAGAGGTTTTGGGTTTGATATTGAGGAAGGTCCAAAACAGATTGGAAGAAGCAATGCCGAAGCCTTTGCTCTGGACAATCCCCTCCCATAAATTCTTATTGTAAGCTTCCACGATAAAAGGCCCCCACCCAAACTGGGCAATGTAGTAGTCCTCCGCTATGATTTTTTGTCCCTTCCAAATGTGTTGGAGTCGTTTCTTGGGGTCGATCTCCGCTGACTGCAGGCGGATCACTTCATCGAATTCTTTGTTGACCCATTCCCCGTAGTTCCGCCGGTCCAGACCATGAGCCCTCGATGTCAGCCACTCGGAGGCATCGATCCTTTCCGGGCGAATAATCGAGGGATGTAATTCAATATCGCCATGGAGATGCTTGTTAATTAAGTCCAGCCAGCGGGCGTTGGATACTTGTTGTAGGCTATATTTCAGCCCTATCTGCTTTCCGTCTTCGGCCACTTTGCGCATAAAATCTAACCAGAAAGGATTCTCCGAAACAGTCAAGACGGAAATTTCCGGCACCCTTTCTCCCGCTTTGGGCCACTGCAGCCTCGGCAAGGTTTGTTCCACCCACTTTGGGTCCTGAAGGTAATAATCTTTGACGCCATAGAGGGACTTGTAGCTTGGGTCCTCTAATTCGATGCGCGGGTCGGCGGCCAGGAGATCCTTCAAAGGAATCCCGGGCATGGTTAGCAGGCCGCCGGTAACTCCCGCAATCTTAAGAAAAGTGCGGCGGTCCATCCCCTGCTCCCATGATCTCGGAGCATATTCTTCGTGCATTTTTTTCATCTTCCCCTCCTTCTTTTAGTTTCTTACTCTGCTTTCAGGCTTTGTTCTGGTGCCCTACCCGCGGGTCATAAACACCCAAGGATTGTTCGTACTTTTCCAGCTTTTCCGGAGAGAGATATTTTTTCTCCCACTCTACAACCCGGGGGAATCCGGCTAAGTCGAATATGCCAAACCCGCCCAGCGGATGGTTTCCGGTTTTTTTACGAAACTCGTTTAACACTTCTATTCCGCGCTTCTTAAATTCCACCAGGAAATCATACATGGCTATCGAGCCGATTTGGGCGATATGACAACCAGCCATGCAAAGCCCCAGTTCTTGCATCTCTTTTTGGGTCAGAGGGGGATTAATTGCATGGGGCGTCACCACCAACAAACAATCCTTCAAGGCGCTGCGCACTTGCCTGATTTCCTCCCGCGACTGTAAGGCTTCCGCATAGAATATATCCACCCCCAATTCCAGGTAAGCTTTTCCCCTGCGGATAACTTCTTCAATGCTTCCTCCGACTGCTCCTCTGGCGTCCGTCCGCGCCATGATGATAAAATCCGGATCCAGTTCATCCCGGACGTCAATCGCCGCCCGGTACTTCCCTACAGCCTCCTCCAGGGGAATTAACTCTTTGCCTTTCACAAACCCGCAGCGTTTGGGTGCCACCTGATCCTCGATAAAAAGGCCAGCTGCCCCAGCCCGGATGACGGCATCGACTGTGCGGCGTACATTGATGGCATTGCCAAACCCAGTGTCGCAGTCAACGATTACGGGGAGATTTATACCTCGGCAGATTCGCTCCACATTCTCCACCAATTCCGTCAGCGTAAGAAACCCCGCATCTGGAAGCCCCAGGATATGGGTACTTGTATTGGAACCGGAAATGCCCACTGCCGGGAAACCAATTTTTTCAGCCAGCTGGGCTTGATGGGCTGTCCCCACCCAGATGGTAAATAGGAGATCATCCTTCTTTAAGAGCTTGCGAAGAGTAGTGCTTTTTTTCTCCATTCCTTCCTCCTTTAAAGATCAAGTTATTAACACCCCCACCCTAACCCTCCCCCATCGAGGGGGAGGGAATTTTGGATCCCCCAGTATCTCCCCTCCCCTGGCGGGAGGGGGTTGGGGGGAGGGGGATAGAAAAGGAATTTCCTATACAATCAAGTTAATCCCCCCCACCCTCTCCCTCCCCCTCGAGGGGGGAGGGTTGGGAGGGAGTGAAATACTTCTTTAAGTTAAGTGACTTAAGTTGAAAAAAGCAATTTCCTATGCAATTAAAGTATGGTCGCCTGCCGCGGGACAGGTTTCAATGATACAGGTGACAAGCTACTTGACGGCCATCTCCTAACAACATCAATTCCGGTTCCTCATCGCGGCAAACCTTCTCGGCCTTTGGGCAGCGAGGGCGAAACCGGCACCCCGCAGGCAGATCAATGGGGTTGGGGACAGCTCCTTCCAGGATAATCCGCTTTCTTTGGAAGCGGCCCCTCATCAGAGGAACAGCTGAAACCAGGGCCTTAGCGTAAGGATGTCGGGGTTCATTAAGCACTTGTTGAGAAACCCCCATTTCCACAATCCTTCCCAGGTACATGATGGCAATGGAATTGCAAATATGTTTCATCGTCGATAAATCATGGGAGATGTATAAAATCCCCATGTGCAATTCTCTGGAGAAATACCTAAGCAAATTAAGAATCCCGGCGCGGATGGAAACATCCAGCATCGAAACCGGCTCGTCGGCCACCAGAAAGGCGGGCTCGATCGAAATAGCCCGGGCGATGGCCACCCGTTGCAATTGCCCACCGCTTAACTCATGAGGATACCGATCTAAAAAATAACCAGGTGGAACCAGCCCCGCCCGCTCGAGGGCGAGAATCACCATTTTATGGCGTTCCTCCCGGGAAACAGCATAATGGATTTTAATCGGCTCTTCTATGCTTTGCAATACGGTAAAACGGGGATTGAGGGATTCATAAGGGTTCTGAAAAACAATCTGGGCATTTTTACGAAATTCCTTCAACCCCTTCCTCCCCTCAATCGCCGCCACGTCCTGCTGGTGGAAAAGTATTTTTCCCGAAGTGGGTTGATAGAGTTTAGTAATGGTCATCCCTGTTGTCGTCTTTCCGCAACCACTCTCTCCAGCCAACCCTAAAACTTCCCCTGGGTTGACCGAAAAATTCACCCCATCGACAGCTTTCAGATAGCGGTGTTCCCACCTACCAAAGAGCGCAGAAAAAAAACTTCTCCTCAGAGGAAACCATTTTTTGAGACCCTTAACCTCTATTACCTTGCTGGCCATGTTATGATCCATAGGAATATTTTTTCCTCACGCCGTTAAGTGGCTTTCTCGCTTTAATAATTCCAGGATGCCTCCTGATTTGACGATGTTGATCAGATCGGGAGATAAAGTTGGACCTTTCAGTTCCTTGCCTGTAGTGAGGTTTTTCACCAGGGCATTTTCAAAATCGAGCTGCATCTGATCTCCTTCAGCAAAAAATTCGGAAACCCCATTACAGGCCATGACCGGTAAAGCCACAGCAATGCAATTGCGGAAAAAGATCCGCCCGAATGATTCAGCCACCACACAACCAATTCCCAATTGTTTCAGATTGGCCGGTGCTCCTTCCCGGCTCGACCCGCAACCAAAGTTCTTGCCGGCAACGATTACGTCCCCCGGCTGACAACCCTCGGTGAAACCCTTATGAATATGCAGGATGTATTTCTTGCGCGTCTCCCAAGGTTCTTCCCGGCCGAAGCTGGGATGCATATAATCCGTGTTAATATGATCTCCGAATTTCCACACCTTACCCGTAATGACGATGCTCATGAGTTTCTCTCCTTCCTTAGCGCTTGGGCACCCCTCTTTTCATCCTCAGGTCCGTGGTTAATTTTTTAAATACTTTCTTGGGTCGGCAATCTTGCCCTCAATCGCGGATGCAGCCACGGTTTCCGGCGATGCCAGGTAAACGAAACTTTCCGGGCTGCCCATTCTCCCTTTAAAATTCCGATTGGTGCTAGAAATGGCTGTTTCCCCAGGGGCCAGGATCCCCATATGTCCACCCCCACATGGGCCGCATCCCGGAGTGCCAATCATAGCTCCTGCCTCCAGGAGGGTTTGAATGGTTCCAGATTTGGAAAGTTCGGTTAAAATGACATGCGAAGCAGGAATCACTAACAAGCGAGTTCCGGGATGTACCCTTCTCCCTTTAAGAATGGCGGCGGTCCGTTCCAAATCTTCGGTCCGGGCATTGGTGCAGGAGCCAATGAAGGCCTGTTGAACTGGAATCTCCCCAATCTCAGAGATGGATTTCACGTTATCTACGTTGTGAGGAAAGGCGACTTGGGGTTCCATCATAGAAACATCCATTTCATACACGGCTAAATACTTCGCTTCTGGATCGGGACCAAAGGGTTTGACGGGCTGATCAGTTCGCTCCTTTAAATAGCTGACTGTTTTTTCATCCGCCTCGAAAAAAGCAAACTTGGTCCCAATCTCCACCCCCATGTTGCTGATGGTCATCCGCTGATCGACGCTGAGAGACTTCGCTAGGGGTCCGGCGAACTCTACGGCCTTGTATTGGGCAACCTCCGCGGTATACTGGCCAGCAATTTTGAGGATTATATCCTTGGCCGACGTACCTCGGGGTAGCATTCCCTTCAAAATAAACCGGATCGTTTCTGGAATTCTGAACCACAAGGATCCTTTTACCATCACGTAAGCGACTTCTGAGATCCCAATGCCACAGGAGGCCGCACCCAAAGCCCCGTACGTCGTTGTGTGGGAATCCCCTCCGACAATCAATCGGCCGGGAAGCGCATGACCTTTCTCAGGCAATATCTGATGGCAGATGCCCACCCCCGCGTCGTAAAAGTTTTTGATCCCCTGCGTTTTTACATACTCTCGAATCTTTCGGTGCACGTCCGCGTAGGCTACATTTGGGGCGGGAACCGCATGATCAATAATGGCCACAATTTTGTCTGAGTCCCAAACTCTGTGGTAGCCACTTTTTATCATCGCCTCATAACCGGCGTAGAAAGACAAATCATGCCCCATTAGAATATCGATCTTCCCTGTAACAAATTCTCCGGGTTGCACCTTCTCTCTGCCTGAAGCTCTGGCTAGCACCTTTTCTGCCATCGTCATTCCCATGATTCAGCTCCTTTACTGATTTAGATAATCTTTTCCCTTTCTAACTCTTCAATCTTTTCTTTCGAGTAACAAAGCAATTCCTCGAGGATCTGGTGGGTGTGCTGACCAAGAAGCGGGGGGGAGGAAAAAATTTCCCCGGCTGTGCCGGACATCTTGATGGGGTTGCCCGGCTGTTTTACCTTTCCGCCGATAGGGTGTTCTACTTCCACTATCATATTTCGCTGAAGCACCTGGGGGTCGGAAAGGGCCCGGTCGAATGTATTGATGGGTCCAGAAGGGATGCCTTTTTCGGCTAAGAGTTTCAACCATTCATCCCCGGGCCTGGTGGCCAAGACCTTGGAGACGATGGCGTCGATTTTCTCCTTATCCTGCCAGCGTCCATCGCGTTTGTCATACTTGGGATCCTTCAATTCCTCGACCCCCAGGATTTCCACGAAAGGCTTCCAGAAGTTATCCCCTACCAGAGCCAGGATAATGTAAATGTCCTTGGTTTTAAAAGATCCATAAGGGACGTGGACAAAGTGCTCATTGCCGATGGGCCCCGGCACTTCTCCAGAAAGAAAATACATCGTGGCCATATAATTCAGCAGGGATATTTGCACATCCAGCATCGAGACATCAACTTTCTGTCCTTGGCCGGTGCGCGCCCGGCTGGCCAGAGCGGCCAGAATCCCGAAAGCCGAGAAGATCCCTCCACCCATATCCCCGATGGGAATTCCGCTCCGCACCGGAGGCCGGCCGCGTTCTCCAGTTATGCTGACGCCTCCACCCATGGCCTGGACGACAAGATCGAAGGCCGGACGATCACGCCCCGGCCCAGTCAGACCAAACCCGGTGCAGGAGCATGATATGATGCGAGGGTTAATGTCTCTCAAAGTCTCATAGTCAACCTTCAGTCGCTCCAGCACCCCCGGCCGAAAATTGTCGTAAACCACATCGGAAATTTTCACCAGATCGTAGAAGACGGCCCTCCCTTTCTCGGTTTGAAGATCAAGGGTTAGGCTCTTCTTGTTCCGGCAAAGCGTGAGAAAATACGCTCCCATTCCCTGAAGAGAATTCTTGGGGTCATTCTCCAGCAGCCGCCTTGTCCCCTCACCTGTCTTGGGCGGCTCCACTTTGAGGACTTCGGCCCCCAGGTCGGCCAGCAGCATGGAGCCATAAGGTCCCGCCAACATATGAGTTAAATCCAGAATGCGAATTCCCGATAAAGCCTGCATCAGTGATCTCCTTTGTCCTACCCATGACATCGGTCAAGGTCAATACCGCCGACAACCTCCTTGGTGATCCGCGAACATTCCATCAGACTCTCCAGATCCACGCCGGTCTCCACACCTATCTTGTGAAACATGTACACCAGGCTTTCGGTGGCCACGTTTCCCGGGGCTCCCGGGGCATAAGGGCATCCGCCCAGACCAGCGATGGAACTCTCGAAGATTCGAGCTCCAGTCTGCCAGGCTGAGTAGACGTTGACCAGCCCGATCCTCCGGGTGTCGTGGAAATGCAGCGCCAGAGGCAAATCCGATAACTCCACAAAGAGCCTGGAGAGCAGGTCTCTAACTTGCAAAGGATGAGCCATTCCGATGGTGTCCGCCAGCGAGACCTCGCCAACTTCCGCCTTTTGGAATGCCTTGGCGACATCGATAACTCTCTCCACGGCCACGCTTCCCTCAAAAGGACACCCGAAGGAAGCGGCTATGGCCCCCCGCAGCCGAACGCCATTCCTTTTGGCCTTCTCCGCGATGGCGGATAGTTCAGCCAGGGACTCCGCAGTGGACTTGTTAAAATTTTCCCGATTTAAAGCATCGCT
The DNA here is from genome assembly GCA_016875165.1 of Deltaproteobacteria bacterium. Taxonomy (GTDB): domain Bacteria; phylum Desulfobacterota; class SM23-61; order SM23-61; family SM23-61; genus JAHJQK01. The sequence continues at coordinate 22,333 of VGSF01000015.1, read as the reverse complement.
GGCCGAGACGACGAAGACCACTTCTTCCACGCCGTTCTCGATGGCTCGATCCAGGCCTTTTTCGTTGGGAATTAAGGCGCTAAAGACAACATCCGACCCGCGATTGATGCGCCTGATAACTTCGGCTGCGTCTTTAAGTTGGGGTATCCATTTCGGGTGGGTGAAGGAGGTGGCTTCTATGCGTTTCAAACCCGACGTGGCAAGAAGGTTAATGATCTTTACTTTCTCTTCCGTGGGAATCTCTCCCTTAACATTTTGGAATCCATCACGTGGACCCACTTCAATGACGGTAACAGAGTTAGGTAGATGCTCGCTCTGCCTCATGGAGGCCTCCGTTGGAATGGTTGGCGCAAAAGAAGGTTTTAGACTGTTTTAACTTTTCCCGCCTCTGCCTCCCGCCCTTGATTACTCATGGGGGATTGGGGGCTACGGATTACCTCGATGGTATATCGGTAGCGGTCAGCCCGGTAGAACGTACGCACTAATTCTAAAGGCTCACCGCTTTTCAAAAAAACCTCGGTCTCCACGTGAAGGACGGGGTCATGGATATGGATGTTCAAATGAGACGCGATTTCCCCGTCGGCGGCTATGGCTTCGATGCTTTGTCTGATTGGTCCCAGGGGCAACCTTAACGTTTTTTCTAAGACCTGAAGCATGGTCTTGGTCTTTAAATCCTGAGGAGTTATCCGCAAGCCTATTTTAATAGGAAGGTAATTGACTACATAGGCGAAAGGTTCATCTCCGGTTTGGCGTAAACGGCGAAAAAGAAGGATTTCCTCCCTTATGGGAACTTTTAAAAATTTAGCTACGCGCTCGCTGGCAGTTGTTTTTTTTACCTCTAAAATTCTAACTTCCGTCTCAAGGCCATGGGCGATGAGATCCTCCATGGATCCGGTAAGCTTAATAGACCGGAATCCATTTAAGCCACCCGAGATGAAAGTCCCTTTGCCACGCTGGCGTCTCAATAAACCTTCTGCAGATAGAGTGGCGAGGGCTTTTTTGACAGTGATCTGGCTAACGCCATAGGTTTGGCTTAACTCTTTTCCTGAAGGCAGTTTCTCTGCGGAAGATATTTCTCCAAGTTCGATCTTATTCCGCAATAAGGTTTCGAGTTGTATATAGAGAGGAATGCGAGAATGATATCGGAACCGACTCTCTTTCATGGCTAAATATTCTAAAAAGGTATAAAAGTATATTTTTATAATTTTTTTTTAAGACTTTAATGGCGATGAAATATTTTGTCAAGTCCTTTTTGATTTATTTTTTCCCTTTTCCACTGCAGAAACCGCAAAGCCCCTATGCCCTGTCTCTACGGTTATTGCTATCCCTATTCTCTTGACCTCCAACCTCCAATTTAGTATATTTCTTCTAAAAGTTAATCCTTCCATAAAGGAGCGGGGAAATATGGCTGGACCTCTTACTGGAATTCGCGTACTGGACCTGACCCGTGCCCTGGCCGGGCCTTATTGCACGATGATGTTAGGGGATATGGGCGCGGAGGTGATCAAGATCGAATCGCCTGATGGCGGAGATGACTCCCGGGCCTGGGCTCCCCCCTACATCGGCCAGGAGAGCGCTTATTACCTCTCCTGCAACCGGAACAAAAAAAGCATGACCCTCAACCTGCGCTCCGATGCGGCGAAGAAGATCCTGATTGACCTGATCAAAATCTCTGACATCGTAGTGGAAAATTTCCGCCCCGGGGTGATGACCAAGATGGGCCTTCCCTATGAAACGTTGAAGACCATCAACCCGCGGGTGATTTTTTGTTCCATTACCGGGTTCGGGAGTAAAGGGCCGGAATCGCAAAAGCCGGGGTTCGACCTGATTGCCCAGGGAATGAGCGGTTTTATGTCCTTCACAGGGGAAGTGGGCGGAGGACCGATTAAAGTGGGGGTGGCTATAGCTGATATCAACTCGGGCATGTTCGCCGCTTACGGCATCCTTTCGGCGCTTTACCATCGGGAGCGAACCGGGCAAGGGCAGATGGTGGAGACTTCCCTTTTCGAGACAATGATAGCCCAGCTCACTTTCCAGGCCGGGCGTTTCTTTGCCACGGGCGAGGCTCCCAAACCCGAAGGCAACCGCCACCCCCTTATAGCCCCCTACGAAAGCTTTCCCTGTGCCGACGGATTTATCAATATCGCCGCGGCCAATGACAGCCTTTTTGCTAAAACCTGCGAAGCTATAGGCCTGCCCGAGTGCCCCAAAGATTCCCGGTTCCTCAACAATGGTCTCAGAGTAAAGAATCGGGAAGCCTTAATAGACACAATGGAGGCGCAAATCAGAACTTTTAAACTGAAAGATCTGCAAAAGATCCTGGATGACGCGGGAGTTCCCAACGGCCCCATTTGGTCGGTGGGCCAAACCCTCACTTCCGAGCAGGCATACGCGCTGGAGATGGTCAAAGAAATGGATCATCCCACTTGCGGGAAGATCAAGGTAACCGGGGTTCCCGTCAAGCTTTCCCACACTCCAGGGGCGGTGGAACTCCCTCCCCCAACGCTGGGGCAGCACACGGAGGAGGTTCTAACAAAAGCTCTGGGTTATTCAAACGCAGAAGTGGAAAGGCTAAAAAAAGAAAAAGTAATTTAAATTCATTTTGCACCGCAGAGCACGCCGGGATCGCTGAGAATGGATAAAATTTCGAAATTCTAAACAAACACAAAGGCTTAAAATCAGCACGTGCTAAACAAAAAAGTTTTTTGTAACACTTTAGCCCTTTGAAAAGAGGTGGGGCGTAAGGGCCAAGGGATTCCGTGGCCCGGAGGCCTGGACGGGCCGCTTGGAATCATAAGGCGCTGATTTCTTCGCGAGTGGGGCGGGGAAAATGCCCCCCGCCTCCTCCGACGGAAACGCGCGGGGTTCTTCGTAGTCATGCGGAAACCCGGCCGATGCTTCCGGCGCGTTCCGCCCAGGCCCCCGGGCCTTAACAAAGGTGGTCAAACCACTTTTTCAAACTGTTAAAATGATACAGTTTTTTTAATTTTAAAAGTTTGGGTTTTTAATTTGTTGCGGATTTTGATATTCGAATTTCGAATTTAATTCTTCTCTGTGTTCTCTGCGCTCTCTGTGGTGAAATTTCTTTTCGGTCGGCAGGCTTTCACGCAAAGCCCGCAGATATTCTGACTGATGCCCGCTTTTTTCACCAGGTCCTTGATCATGTGATAACAACCAACATGATCAAAATCCTCCGGCCTTTCTTTGATCGACTTAGACGGGCATGAGGATAAACAGGCCTGGCAGTCGCCGCAACCCCAAGGCATGGGCTCATCAGTTTTAAGGGGCATATCCGTAAGTATGGTGGTCAACCGCTGGCGTGAACCAAATTGGGAACTGACCAAAAGGTTGTTGCGGCCGATCCAGCCCAGGCCGGCCTGCACCGCCGCATGTTTATGCGAGACGTGGGCAAGCTGCTTTTCCCAATCGACGATCTGGGAGGCAGGGATGGGCAGGGCTTGCCAGCCATGGGACTGGATAAAATTGGCGACCTTCAGGCTTAGCTCATCCAGAAGCACATTGACCCGCTGATAGTGAAAGAAATAAAGCTTCGTTGGGCCACCGGTTATATCTTCCAGCACTCGATCGGATAGATGAAAGGCCAGCGAAACCGCCCGGTCCAATCCTTCCAGGGCTTGTTTAGACAAAGCATTTATTCTATCTTTCAAGGCCGAGGTCTTGGCCACCCCGAAAAGAGAAGCCCCTTCCTGCGTGGCAAATTTCTGCAATTGTTCATGCAGGATTATTTCATTCTTGCGTGTATCCATGGCTAATCCTTACCGTAAACGATTTCCCGTTGTGTAGTGAGATGAGGAAATCCTGGATCTGCTATCCAGGCAATTATTCCCAGGCATTAAGCCTACCCTTGTTTTGTTTTTGAATCAAGATAAGAATTATGATGGTTTCGTAAAAAGTCCATCTGTCCCGCTCTGAGCGGGATTGCGCTTCACCTTGGTCGTTGCAGAATTGTAGGGGCGCCCCTATGTGGGCGCCCAATCTCAGGCAACCACATCGGATTGCCCCTACAATGTTTTGCGCGCCTTGCATCTGGAGCTTTTTACGAAACCATCAATTATAGTGCTTGCGAATTGTCTCAGCTTATCCTGACCAGCTTGCGAAAACTGGGTAATTCCCGGGGAGGGGATAGGCTTCGCCCTTTGAAGCTAAAGGAAACTTCGCCTACATAAATATCCCCGCGGGAATCGATGGCCAGTCCGTGGGGAGACAAGAATTGGTGGGGCTGCACGCCCGGCCGGAGGTCGCCCAGCCGGGCCATGAGCTGACCTTTTAGATCGTAGATGCTAATCCGGGCCCCGATGTTGGGGTAGGCCTCGTTTACCGCCAGGGAGGAGGGCAGCTCCCCAACAAATACGAGTTGCTCCTCCTGCCCGGCGATGTGCAAAGCGCAGGGGCGGTGCATGTTGTTCCACTGAGTCAGGTAATTACCCCGCTCATCGAATATCTGTATCCGGTGGTTCTCCCGGTCGGCCACATAGACCAGGCCTTTATTGTCTATGGCCACACTGTGGACCAGATTAAACTGACCGGGGTCAGTGCCTGATTCTCCCCAGGAGAGGAGATGTTTGCCATTAGGAGAAAACTTGTGAACCCGGGCATTGCCGTAGCCGTCGGAGATATAAATTTCGCCTGTCTTTGGATCCAGGGCTGCCTTAGTAGGCTGATTGAAAGGTTGGCCGCTCATGAAAGCCGCTCCCTGACCCGGCCTGCCCAAAGTCATTAGCAACTCCCCTTCCAGGGTGAATTGCTGGACAACATGGGCCCCATCGTCAGCCAGATAGAGGGTATTGTCGGCGGCTAAGGTTAAGCCGTGAGGCCGCTTGAAAAGCCCCTCGCCCCATGCCTTCAATAAGTTCCCGTGCCGATCAAAAACCATGACTGGGTGTTCGCCGCGGCTAAAGACATAAACCCTATCCTGAAAGTCCACTCCCACGTCAACCACTTCATGAAAGCTCCAGCCGGCCGGCAGTTTGGCCCAATCGCTTTGGACTTCATAAATGAAACGTCCGGCTCCCATTTTGGTATTCATGCCAACCCCTTTCTCGTATGGTTATCCTCTTCCGCCACAAAATCCCGCAGCTCCTCTGTAGGAATATTGACTCGCTTGTCCTTATGCTTTACCGCATCAACAGGAATGCTGCTCATAGATGCTTTCTTCCGTGCCATGGTCACCCTCTTCTCTAAGGGAGGTTCGTCAAATTTTAAGAAATTTCTTAATCTCAGCCAAAAATTCTTTTCCTTCTTCAACCTTGAGTGACGCAACTGGCCCTATGACTTCTTCCTGAATATCATAATCCGCAATTTCCCTAATCTTCCTGGCGCCGATGAGCATCTTGTGATATTTCGAATCAATTCTTCCTCGTTTGACAAAGTAATAGCCAAAAGCGGATTCAACCGCCGAATGTTTCAGGGCATCAATTCCTTCTGATTTCAGCAAGGCCTGGGCGGCATAAAACATTGAGTAATATATTTTGCTGGCCGCATCCGGCGAGTATCCTTTTTTCATGAGCTCGTAGGCAACTTCAAGGGCATGTTCCTCCTTTTCAATGTACCCCTTCACTTCATCAGTCATAGGGGAATCCCCTCTCGTTCCACATGCCTGTAAAAGGAAAACCCTTTCTCAAGCGCCTTTCTGAACTGTTCCTCAGCAAAAACTTTCAGGGATACAATGGGTTTAAAGTCGTAATCCCACATAACGCTGTAGGCAATATCTTCCAGTTGTTTTTCGATCTCGGGCGTTTTTTCATCAAGGAGAATAATCGCGTCAAGATCCGCATCTTCCGGAGCTTCCCCTCGTATCCGGGAACCGAACACGATAAATTTCCTTACGCGTCTGCGAACATCTTTGGGAAGCCTTCTCTTTAATTCCAAAATGATTTCTCTATCTTTGTCGGTCATACCCCTATCCTCTCTACAGCTCTGGCTTCACAAATCCTTATTTTTAAGGCTCTGCAAATGCGAACGTATAGTATTCATCGCATCCCAGGGATCATTAATTTCCCAAAAAAACCACTGTCCAAACCCGCCGTGGTTATTCACAGCCGGGACCCATAAGGTGCGGGCGGTGGAAACCTTGGCTGCCTTGTCTTTTTTGGACTCGCCGGTGACTTCGATGATGAGGTTAATTTCCCCCTCACCCCGACCCTCTCCCGCCAGGGGAGAGGGTGAAATGGTGGAATCTCCCGCAGGGGGAGGGGGAGAAGAAAGAGGCTCTCTCACACGGGCAGAAGAGGAAGAAGGGCGAGAGGGGGACTTTATCTGAGCAATAAAATCCGGATGATAATTCCGTTCTTCACCATTGATAGTATAAGGGATGGCAAAACCGAGGTTGTGATTCTTGGCGTAACACATTACCTCGTCCATCTCTTCCAGAGCGCTGGCCATCTTCTGTTCCCATGATTCCGTGTCGAAAGAAAGCTGCGCCTGGGCGCCTTTTTTCTTGGGCGAGGCAATGGGCACAAAGTAGGCGCTTATTCGGCGGGATTCTACGAGTTCATCGGTAATGCCGTCTTCTGAGAAACGAAAATGTCGCGCGGGTTCTTCGAAAGGGGAGTTGATAACAGGGTTTTCAATGACGACCTGTTTCATTAAGTAATTCTCTTGGAAAGGATAGTTAACCCCTTGATGCTTTTATATATAACTCAGCAGCTTTAAAGTCAAGAAAAATCATTGAATTGCGGTATTAATACCGACGCATTAAATAACCTGTCATTGCGAGGAGTGGAAGGACGAAGCAATCCCATGAAGAATGAGATTGCCGCGCCCCTTGGGCTCGCAATGACTTGTGAAGACATTTATTACGCTCGTATTAGTGCCAAGGTATCCTTTTCTTTTCCAAATATTTCTTGACTTTTCCTTTTTTCCCGTCGATTATAGAATTTAAAAATTCGGAAGGAAATACAGGAAGAATGCCCAAACGCCAATCTGCTCCAGGCCACCAGGGACACGGCGACCGGATCCGCAAAGAACGCCCGAGGGGAAACCGGTAGGCTATGGGCGCATCCTCACTTATTCTCCAGGCCCTTTTTTTAGGCGTCTTGCAGGGGCTGACTGAATTTTTGCCTATCAGCAGCTCGGCCCACCTTATTCTAATTCCCCGGTTCTTCGGCTGGCAAAATTCTCTGATAGACAACCTGACTTTTGACGTAGCCCTTCACGCCGGAACGCTCGTGGCCATTCTCTGGTATTTCTGGAAGGATTGGGTGGATCTAATCCGGGGATTTTTCAGAATTGTCCGGCAGCGAAGAGTGGTAAATTTTCAGGAAAAGCTAATTATCTACATTGTTCTTTCTACCATCCCGGCAGCCATTGCTGGTTTCTTATTGCAGGATATGATCGAGACCAGCTTTCGTAACCCCGGCATAATCGTTTTCCCTTTGACGGTCGTGAGTTTTTTAATGATCTACGCGGAAAAGCGCTCAAAGCGCTCTCAACCGCTGGATAAATTGACGCTGAAAGACTCTCTGATCATCGGGTTTGCCCAGGCTCTGGCCCTGCTTCCCGGAGTCTCCCGCTCGGGAATCACCATCACCGCTGGCCTGTGGCGCGGGTACCAAAGAGAGGCGGCCACGCGTTTCTCCTTTCTTCTCTCCACTCCGGCTATTGCCGGGGCGGCTTTTCTGCAATTGCGGCACCTCTTTTATCCCGGAATGGCAACCGATTGGCCGTTTTTTGCCGTCGGTTTTGTTTCTTCGGGAATAGCCGGATACCTTTCCATCGCTTTTCTCATGCGCTATTTAAGGCAGCATACCCTCAATATATTCGCCGGGTACCGCTTAATCCTTGCCGGGGTGATCATCTTTTGGCTCTTCTTAAAAGGGTAAAATGACCGCTTCATGCCGGCGCTCGATATGGCGGCGGAAAAGACGATGAAGAATATGCAGAAGAGATAAAGCGTATGAATCTAAGTTATCTTTGGGTCTTTCTGATGGCCGCAACCCCGGTCTGGGAACTAAGAGGAGCAATCCCTGCCGGGATGTTTGCCATGCATCTGCCCTGGCCGTGGGTTTTTCTCGTCGCTCTCTTAGGCAATACTTTTCCGATACCCTTTATCATTCTATTCCTTGACCCGGTAACCAGGTTTTTAAGCCGGATTGAATTCATGGAAAAGTTTTTCCACTGGATTTTTGAAAGGACTCGGCGGCACAGCGCCATCGTCGAGAAATACGAAAAGATAGGTCTTATGCTCTTTGTGGCAGTTCCTTTACCCGGGACCGGGGCCTGGACCGGTTCGCTCTTAGCTTTTCTTTTAGGAATGAACCTGAGGAGCGCTTTTTTGCCCATTGCCCTGGGCGTGCTTATCGCCGGGGTAATTGTTGTTACGTTATGTCTTTTAGGCTGGATCGGGGCCTTGATTGCCGGAGTCGGCTTAGCGGTTTTGGCGGTTTTGGGGTTGTGGAAGATCTAACCAGCGGACTTCTTGCTAATTCATCATTTCTTTTCTTCCGTCTTGCTTGTTGCCGTCTCACTTTTGGATGTATCGCTTTGCTTTGCTTCAGGCTCTTTATCTTTCGCCCCGGAATCCTTCTTTTTATAATCGGTCACGTACCAGCCGCTCCCTTTAAGCTGAAAGCTGCAATTGGAGATAATCTTGGAAACTTTTCCTGAACAGGAAGGGCAGCGACTCATGGGCTGATCCGAGAATTTTTGCACGATTTCCGTTGTTTTCCCACATTTATGGCATCTGTATTCGTAAATTGGCATTCTTACTACCTCCGCTCTTTTACAACGCCTTATAAAAAATTAGGCATGCCGGCAGGATTTGTCAAGGGCAGCCCTTCTGGAGCGCGTCCCTGTAAATCCTCCCACCATGGCCTGTACTTTTCCAGCAACACCCTCACTTGAGGGTCTGAAAATGGCTTCAGAATCTGATAGGTCATCCGGTGGACATTTTTCTCTTCCACCTTTTTCTCTGCCGGCTTTAAGTAGAATCTTTGGGGATCCTGGCTGAACCGGATGACATGGACGAGTTCATGGGTTACGACATAAAGGAGCAAGGGTTTTAACAATGGTAACGAGGAAGCTTCTGCCCGGGCAGCATCCAAGATTTTATCGTCCTGCAGACAAATTCTGTAAAATTCGTTTATGCTGAATTTCCATAAGGGTTCTTTTTTATGGTATTCGTACTTACATATCTGGGCTAAAGCTCTCCTTGTCTTTTCCTGGCTTTTAAGGTTGGCCAGGGTTTGTAAATCATACGGAAACCGTTCAATATCTTCCAGATTGATCCGAAAATAATCTCCGGCCAGAGTTTCGGCAATCTTAAGGGTTTCTCCCACTAAAAAGCGCTGTCTTTTATCGAAGAAGATGGATTGAGGCATAAACAATAAATCAAATCCTAAATTCGAATATCGATCCGCCACGGCGGACGAAACAAACTGGAAGTTTTGTAACACTTTAGCTCTTTGAAAAAAGGTGTGTTGTAAAGGGCAGGGGATTCCAGGGGCCGGGGGCCAGAGCGGAACGCTTGGAATCATAAGAGCCTTATTTCTCCGCATATGGGGCGGGCAAGAACCCCCGCCTCCTCCGGAGGAAAAGATCTTCTGTCTTCGTAGCCAAGCCAAAACCCAACCGATGCTTCCGGCGCGTTCCGCTCTAACCCCCGGCCCTCAACAAAGGCTTTAATACCATTTTTTCAAATCGCTAAACTGTTACGAAGTTTCAATAGCGAATAATTATAATCACTCTTTCTGTATTTGTTTCGAGTTTCGGATTTCCTGCTTAGAATTTACCTTACCCGGTATGTCCGAAACCTCCATCATTTCTGGGGGTCTCATCCAGGTTATCCGCCCACTCTAAATCTGCCCGGCATACCGGAGCGATGACCAGTTGAGCAATTCGCTCTCCCCGCTTGACCGTGAATGGTTGTTGGCCCAGGTTAATCAGGAGCACGCCCACTTCTCCCCGGTAATCAGCATCGATGGTTCCGGGTGTATTCACCAGGGTAACTCCGTTCTTTAGGGCTAATCCGCTGCGGGGGCGAACCTGTCCTTCGTAACCATCCGGAATGGAGAGCGCTATCCCTGTCGGGATCAGCTTACGTTCTCCGGGCTTAAGGATCACTTCCCCATCCAGGGCGGCAGAAAGATCCATCCCTGCGGAATGGGCAGTCATGTATCGCGGAAGAGGGATTTCCCAGTCCTGATTCTGTTGCACTCGCTTTACCTTTACTCTAACTATTTCTTTTTTCATGCTGCTAAAAGCGTTTTGGGTACGGCTTTCTCGGTGACCGGCCCCAGGACAGTGAGGGAAATGGAACCCGGTTGAAAAAACTGCTGGGCCAGGGCACTGATCTCCTTAGCCGAAACCTTTTCAATACCTTCGATAATCTCCTCGGCGCTGATGAATCGCCGGAAATATATTTCGCTCTTGGCCAGACGGCTCATACGGCTGTCCGTGCTTTCCAGGCTTAAAAGAAGATTTCCCTTTAGCTGTTCTTTGGCCGAACGCAGTTCTTTGGGCCGGACAGAATCTCCGGCCAAACTCTTCATCTCCCGCAGAATGATCTGTATCACCCGCTTTAGAGTATTATCCCCGGTGCCCACATAGACCCCTAACATGCCGCTATCCAGGAAAGAAGCAACGAAAGAGTAAACCGAGTAAGCCAAGCCTCTTTTTTCCCGCACTTCCTGAAATAACCTGGAACTCATCCCTCCCCCCAGGATTGTGTTCAAAACAGAAAAACCGTAACGCTGGGGGTGGCCTACCGGCAGACCCGGCGTTCCCAGCAGGAGATGGACCTGTTCGAGTTTCTTATTTTTCACCTGAATATGGGTATGGGGATGGGGAGGGCGGTCTTTTCTTTCCTTGGGCCTGGGCCGGATTTTTCCCAGGGCCTGGCGCACCGGCCGGAGCAAGTCTTCGTGCTTTAATTTTCCGGCGGCCACGATAATGGGCGGCAAGTCGATGTAGCGCTGGACAAAAAAATCCCTGAGCTTCCTGCGATCCATCCGGGAAATGGTCTCCAGCCGGCCCAGAATGGGCAGACCCAGGGAATGCCGGGGCCAGAAGGACTGGCTGAAAAGGTCATGAATGTATTCGTCCGGAGTATCCTCGACCATGCTGATTTCCTGGACGATGACCTGCCGCTCCTTCTCCAGTTCCCCGGGAGCGAAAAGCGAATTCAAGTAAAGGTCAAACAAAAGGTCCAGGGCAACGCGAAGGTGTTCGGCCAAAACCTTGGCGTAAATGCTGGAAAATTCTTTGCCGGTAAAGGCATTCAGCACTCCTCCAACCGCATCGATTTCCTTGGCAATCTGCCGGGCCGAACGACGCCTGGTGCCTTTGAAGAGCATATGTTCAATGAAATGGGCAATGCCGTTCTCCTCGCTCAGTTCGTCGCGAGAGCCGGTCTCGACCCAAATTCCCACCGAGACCGAATGGACATAGGGAATTTCCTCGGTGATAACCTGAATTCCGTTTTTAAGAGTAGTTTTTTGGAGCATGATTTTTAATAAAAGCTTTCAGCAATCAGCAATTAGCTGACTGCTGAAAGTTGATTGCTGTTTTTTCTTGTTTAGGAATTATTTAAATCTTTCTTTGGTCTTTTTGGGCCGATAATCCATTTTAGCATCCGGCTATCATTGCAAAATTATCAATGGTCAATGGAAAATTTGATGGATTCGTAAAAAGTCCTGTTCCTGTCATTGCGAGGAGTTCCGCATTGGCGGGACGACGAAGCAATCTCGTCTTTTCGGGCACTTATAAAAACGAGATTGCTTCGCTTTCGCTCGCAATGACCCTTTCGCGACTTTTTACGAGATCATCAATTTGCAATGAAAAAGGATTTTGTTACGGGAACTGTTTATTGCTAATTTCTCATTGAACATTTTGCAATGTTTTTTTATTCTTTCTTTTCTGGCCTGGGAGAGTCCAGGGCTTCCTTCCGGCTGAGTTTGATCTTGCCCCGCTCATCGATCCCGATGACCTTGACCAAAACTTCGTCTCCTTCTTTGAGCACATCCTCGACGTTCTTTACCCGCTCTTTGGCCAGCTGGGAGATATGGATCAATCCGTCAGTTCCCGGAAATATCTCGACAAAGGCCCCGAACTCTTTTCCATCCGGCTTGCGGGCAATGGAAGACACGCGCCCCAGATAGATAGCCCCGATCTCTGCCTCTTGGGTCAATTGCCGAATGATTTTTGCTGCCTTGGTGGCAGCCTCTGAATCATAGGAGAATATCTGGACCTGGCCGTCATCCTCCACGTTAATCTTTACTCCGATCTCATCCTGAATTCCCCGGATGATCTTGCCTTGCGGTCCGATCACGTCGCGGATTTTATCGGGGTTGATTTTCAGGGTGAGAACCCGGGGCGCATAGATGGAAAGTTCAGCCCGCGGGGTCGAGAGGGCCTGCTCCATTCTTCCCAGGATAAAATCCCTTCCTTCTTTCGCCTGGGCCAAGGCCTGCCGAAGAATCTCCCGGGTTACGCCCGAAATCTTAATATCCATCTGAAAACCTGTGATGCCCTTTTTCGTCCCGGCCACCTTAAAATCCATATCACCATGATGGTCTTCATCGCCCATGATGTCAGTGAGTATGGCCACCTTATCCCCTTCTTTGATCAAGCCCATGGCAATTCCGGCTACCGGGCTTTTAATGGGAACGCCGGCATCCATCAGGGCCAGCGAGGCTCCGCAGACAGTGGCCATGGAAGATGATCCGTTGGACTCCAGTACCTCGGAAACAATCCGGATGGTATAAGGAAATCCTTTGCTCGGGGGCAGGATGCGGCTAATCGACCGCTCGGCCAGGGCGCCGTGGCCGATGTCCCTGCGGCTGGGGCCGCGCAACATGCGCACCTCTCCGACGCTGAACGGGGGAAAGTTATAATGCAGCATGAAGGATTTAAAAGAATCTCCGGTGAGGGCATCGATCCTCTGCTCGTCATCAGCCGAACCAAGGGTGACTACCGCGGAAATCTGTGTTTCTCCCCGGGTGAACCTGGCGGAGCCGTGGGTGCGCGGAAGCCAGCCGATCTCAATGTGGATGGGGCGGACTTCATTCAGGGCCCGGCCATCGATGCGCCGGTTCTTAAGGAAGATGGGCTGGCGGGAGACAAATTTCTCCAGGGCCTCGTAATATTCTTTGATCTCCCGGGCTTTTTCCGGAAATTCTTGCAGCAGGGGGGTCAAGGTCTCCCGGCGCACTTTCTCCAACTCTTCGTTACGGGTCTTTTTACGGGCGATGGAAAAGGCCTGACTGATATTTTCCTGGCCGGAAGCGCGAATCCTCTCCCGCAGCGTCTCTTCGCCCAATAGCACCGGCTGTCCCAATACCGGGTCGAATGAAAGCTCCGGAACTAATTTTTTCTCAAGGGCCGTGATCATTGGTTCTCCGGCCGCCTTGCGTCTCTCATTCTCTTGCTGGATGCGTTTCTGCTTTAATTCTTCCTGCAGTCCCAGGATGGGTTGAAAGGATTGGTGGGCGAAAAAGATGGCCTCCAAAAGCTCATCCTCAGGGAGCTCCTTTCCTCCTCCCTCCACCATGACCACCGCTTCTCGACTTCCGGCAACGACCAGATTGACGTCGCTTTCCTGGACCTGGCTCAGGGTGGGATTACAGATCCACCTACCGTTCGCCCTGCCTACGCGCACCGCGGCGATGGGGCCCTTAAAGGGGACGTCGGAAATCTCCAGGGCTGCGGAAGCGCCGCAGATTGCCAAAACATCCGGATCATTCTGTTGATCTACCGACAGCACGGTGGCGATGATCTGCACGTCATTGAAAAACCCCTTGGGAAAGAGGGGGCGCAACGGCCGGTCGATCAACCGGGAAGTGAGAATTTCTTTTTCGCTGGGACGGCCCTCCCTTTTAAAAAATCCCCCGGGAATCTTGCCGGCGGCGTAGGCCATCTCTTGGTAATCCACCGTTAGGGGGAAGAAATCAATTCCTTCCCGAATTGTCTTGGAAGCCGTGGCCGTGACCAGCACCAGACTCTCTCCAAAGGAGACCAGCACCGCCCCATCGGCCTGTCTGGCCACGGCGCCGGTTTCGATTACGAAATTCCTGCCCTCGATGTTGCACCGAACTTCGAGGCGCTCGTCCATTATTGACATTAACTTATCCTCTCTTCTCGCCGGAAAAACTTTTCCGTGGCGAGTATTTCAACCGGGCATAGCCCGCTGTTTAAAAAAATTACAAAGGCCATGAACATCTTTACATGTCATTCCGAGCCCGAAGGAGATGGCGATCCCCTCATGGCCGGATCGCGGCGACAAAGCCGTTAATGCCTTGAAATTCGGAAAAACACTTGGTGAATTGCCCTTATTTGCGAATTCCCAGCCGCTGGATTAATTTACGGTACTTCTCCACATCCTTAGCTTTGAGGTAATCCAGAAGGTGCCGCCTCTGGCTTACCAGTTTCAGGAGGCCCCTGCGGGAATGGTGGTCCTTCATATGGGTTTTAAAATGCTCCGTGAGATAATTGATGCGCTCGCTCAAGATGGCGATCTGCACCTCCGGAGACCCCGTGTCCGTGGGATGGGTCTTAAATCCCTCGATAATTTCCTTTTTCTTTTCTGGCATTAAGGTCACGTCTCTCTCCTTTCCTGCGTTCTCAGAAATTTGCCATTCCTTTTAATTAACCATGGAAGACCCGCCGGATGCGCAGGACCGGTAAATCCTTGGCCAGGCCTGTCTCTTCATCCAAGAGGGATTCAGCAATAGCCAGTAGTTTGTTCGGCCCCTGCAAGAGGCTAAGCCTCTGCCCTTTCTTCAGAAAGCTTAAGTCTCCTCCGGGGAGATCCTGAAAGAAAAGAGACCGGCCCTGCCGAACCATCACGGCCGTTTTCTCTTCCACGGCTATCGCCCCTGCGACATCCACCCCATCCTTCATGGGGATGATCCGCTCTCTTATTTTTTCCTTTTCGATCAGACCGGGCAGCTCCTCTACGTTCAAAGCCTGGTCGATAGAAAACTTTCCCGACCGGTAGCGCCTTAACTCCGTAAGATGAGCTCCGCACCCTAAGGCCCTGCCTATGTCGGCGCATAGGCTGCGTATATAAGTACCCCGGCCGCAAGTAATGGCCAGGGTGGCCAGTGGGAAGGAAACTTCCTTTAAAACCAGAGAATGGATTATTGTTTCCCTTTCCGGCAATTCGGGTTTTTCTCCGGCTCTGGCCCGCTTGTACAGGGGGATGCCGCCCTGCTTGATCGCCGAAAAGAGGGGAGGAACCTGCCGGATGGGGCCGCGGAATCGTCCCAGGACTTCCTCGATTTCATCGCGGGTTAAGGAGAACCCGTGTTTTTCGGCAACAACTTTTCCTTCGGCGTCGAGTGTTTCCGTCTCCTGGCCCAACTTCATGGTGGCCACGTAGTCTTTCGTGCCCTCCTGGTTGAAGGGGACCAGTTTTGTCCCTTCATTCAGGTAAACAGGCAAAACGCCGGTGGCCAGCGGGTCAAGTGTGCCTCCGTGGCCGGCCTTCTTAACCCTGAGAACCTTGCGCACGCGGGCAACCACATCGTGGGAAGTCCAGCCTTTGGGTTTGTCAATGACCAGGACACCGTTCAAAGAGCCGCCTTCACCTGTTCCAGAACCTTGGCCTTTACCTCGGATAAACTTCCCTCCACACTGCAACCGGCCGCAGCCAAATGCCCTCCGCCCTGAAAATGGGCGGCAATCCGGGATACGTTCACTCTCCCCCGCGAGCGCATACTCACCCGATATTTCACCGGGGTTACCTCCCGAAAGAGCAAGGCCACTTCCGCCCCCTTTAAAGAACGGGGAAAGTTGATGAAATCTTCTGTCAGGGCTACGGAGGACCCGGTCTCGCTCATCATCTGCTGGGTAACGAGCACCGAGCTGATCCGCCCGTTCCCGGCAACTTCCAGGGTTTCCAGGACCCGGGGCAGAAGCCGCAGCCGGGGGAGCGGCTGGGTTTCGTACACCTTCTCGGCCACTTTCCAGGGATCTACCCCGGAAAGCAGGCACTTCCTGGCCGCGGCGAAAGTCTTAGGCGAAGTATTGGAGTAACGGAAAGAACCTGTGTCGGTTAGCATGCCCGCATAAATATTCTCAGCCACCGCCGGACTAAGGGCCACCGGCAGGATGCGCAGAAGATCGCCGATTATCTCTGCCGTGGAGCTGGCCAGGGGGTCTACGAAATTGATGTCCCCGAAAAAACTGTTGCTTACGTGATGATCGATATTGATGAGTTTGCTAATCTTCGGCACCTTGGCGAACTCTTCTCCCAGCCGTTGCTTGTCCCCGCAATCCAGGGCGAAGGCCGCATCGAAAACCCCGTTGGCCGGAGCCTGATGAACGATTTCTGCCGCCCCGGGAAGAAAGCTGAGCGTCTCGGGGGTCGGGTCCTGGTTTAAAATCAGCACGTCTTTACCCAGTTCCTTCAAGGCCAAACCCAGGGCCAGAATCGAGCCGATGGCATCTCCTTCCGGGTTTTCGTGAGAAGAGATCAGAAAATCCTGGCCGGCCCGGATCTCTTCAGCGATCCTCTTTAAGATTTCTGTCCTTTTCTTCCTGGATAGTCTGGATGAGGCGGTCAATCTTGCTCCCGTATTCGAACGAGCGGTCCAATTTGAATACTAAGTCCGGCACATACCGGAGTCTCAGTTCCTTTCCCAACTTTTTCTTGATATATCCCCCGGCGCTTTGCAACCCCAGGAGAGCTTCTTCTTCCCGGGGTTTACTGCCCATGGCGCTGAAAAAGACTGTGGCCAGTTTCAGATCGTCAGTTATTTCCACCTCGGTGATGGTCACCGACTCCAGGCGGGGATCATTCAATTCCCTAAGGAGCATCTCGCTTACGACCTGCCGGATCAAATCTCCGACGCGATCGGATCGTTTATAAAGCATAATAATGTTTAAACGCAGAGAGCGCTAAGAGCGCCGAGAATAAAATCAAATATCCAAATTAAATTCCCAAATCCAAATTGTATTTTTGCTTTTAGGGGCTTCAGCCCGTATTCCTTCTTTGCGGCTAAAATTTAATAGTTAATAATCTCGATCTGCGAGTCAGCCACATCGGCGAGTTGGGTGTTCTCGATGAAATTCACCACTTGATCCAAAATGGAATTGACCAGCTTCCGGTCATTGCCCACCACGCAGATACCCAACACCGCCTTCTGCCACAGGTCCTGATCCTCCACTTCGGCGAGGGAGATATTGAACCGTTTGCGGGCCCGCTGCACCAGGCTGCGGAGCACCTGCCGCTTTCCCTTCAAGGAAAAATTATCGTGGAGGAGAAGTACCAGATGGCAAACGCCGATAACCATTTTCCCGTCCCGAAGGTCTATAGTTGGGCGGTTACTTTCTCCACCACATAGGACTCGATGATGTCCTTGACCGAATAATCCCGGAATTCTCCCACGGTGATCCCGCATTCAAACCCCGAAGCCACCTCTTTGGCGTCATCCTTTAGACGTTTGAGCGAACTGATATTCCCTTCGTGAATCACCTGGCCATTGCGCACCAGGTGAGCATGCGAACCGCGGATAATCTTGCCTTCCAGGACAAAGCTGCCGGCAATCGTGCCCACCCGGGAGATATTGAAAAGCTGACGCACTTCGGCCCGGCCCATCAAACGCTCCTCATAAACAGGCTCCAGGAGGCCCTCCATGGCTTTACGCACATCGTCCAAGGCGTCGTAAATGACACTGTATAGACGAATGTCGATTTTTTCCTGTTCGGCCAGAATCTGGGCTTTGGGTTCAATCTTCACGTTGAACCCCAGGATGATCGCTTCCGAAGCCGAGGCCAGCATGCAGTCCGACTCGTTGATAGCCCCCACAGAAGTATGCAGGATGTTCACTTTAACGGCCTCGGTGCTCAGGCGGTTCAGAGCTTCCACCAGGGCTTCAATCGATCCCTGCACATCCGCTTTGAAGATGAGGTTCAAGTCTTTGACCACTCCCTTTTTCAGCTTTTTGTAGAAATCTTCCAGGGTGACTTTGGAAGTTTTGGAAAGCTCTATCTCCCTCTGTTTCAGCAGCCTCTGGGTGGCCAGCTCTTTGGCGCGCCGCTCATCGGTGATGACCACGAAAGAATCACCGGCGTTGGGTATGCTGGGAAACCCGATGACTTCCACCGGGGTAGATGGTCCGGCTCTTTCTATCTTCTCGCCGTGATCGTTGATCATGGCCCGTACGTGCCCAAAATGGATACCCGAGACAAAGGCGTCCCCGGTGTGCAGGGTTCCGTCCTGGACGAGAACAGTAGCTACCGGCCCCCGGCCTCTGTCCAGCTTGGCTTCAATGACCACTCCGGTTGATGGCCGGTTGGGATTGCCCTTCAGCTCCAAAATTTCTGCCTGGAGAAGGATCATTTCCAAGAGCTCTTTCAGCCCGATCTTCTGCTTGGCCGAAATTTCAGCAAAAATCGTCTGCCCGCCCCAGGCTTCCGGCACGAGCCCATATTCGGTTAAGGCTTGTTTGACCCGTTCCGGATTGGCATTGGATTTATCGATTTTGTTGATGGCTACGATTAAAGGGACCTGGGCAGCCTTGGCATGATTGATGGCTTCAATGGTCTGGTTCATCACTCCGTCGTCAGCGGCCACCACGAGAACGACAATGTCCGTAACCTTTGCTCCGCGAGCGCGCATGGCCGTGAAAGCTTCATGCCCCGGAGTGTCCAGAAAAACCACCTTGCGGTGATCCACATCGACCTCGTAAGCCCCGATGTGCTGGGTGATCCCTCCTGCCTCCCCGGCCGTGACATTAGTCTTCCGGATGGCATCCAGAAGAGAGGTCTTGCCGTGATCCACGTGGCCCATGATAGTTACCACCGGAGGCCGCGGGGTGAGATCATCGGCGCGTTCCTTTTTTTCTTCCATCAGGTCTTCGATTTCAAATCCTGTCTTT
Organism: Deltaproteobacteria bacterium; assembly: GCA_016875165.1. Lineage (GTDB taxonomy): Bacteria > Desulfobacterota > SM23-61 > SM23-61 > SM23-61 > JAHJQK01. Next base: position 3,494 of record VGSF01000015.1, on the reverse strand, counting down.
TCCACTTCGTAACCGAAATCCGTGGCCACCAGGGCAGCGGCATCGGCATCAATCGCCTGGTTGATCGTTACCATTAAGCCCAATTCCATCAGCTTTTTGATCACTTCCGAGGCCTTAATGCCCATGCGCTTGGCCAGCTCCCCGACCAGAATGGCCTCCGAAATGCGAATTTTTCTCTTAATGGCCTTGGGGAGCGTGATCTCGGGCTTGGTCATTTTGCTTTTGGGGCCTTTTCCTCTGGCCTCTCGTTCCAAGGAATAAGTCCTGGGTCCGCGCTCTTCCCGTAAAATGTCGTGCTCCCTAAAGGGCCTCTTTTTTGTCGAAATAATGCGCACCCGCTGGGGCTTGCCTTCTTCGAGAACCTGCACATCCTTTTTGACTTTCTTCTTGCGCCGCCCCCTTTCTTCCTCTTCACTCGCAGGCCTGACGATGGCTGGGGTTGGACGCTGAAGGATGATCGGGGGCTTTAGCGTAACGCCCGGCGCTTTGGGAGTAACAATAACTGGAGATATTTTGCCCGCTTCCGGGTATTCTTTAACCAGGGAAGGCGGGGGAGCTGCGGGCCGCTCAATAATTTTCGCCGGTTCGTGCTTTTTCTTAACTTTGGGCAAAGGTTTAATATGCGGCTTTTCGGGAATCTTCGGTTTTATTACGGGTATTGGTTCAAGGCCTGGGGCAACCGCCGGTTTTTCTACTTGAGGTAGGGGAGAGGTCGCTTCAATTCCCTTGAGGGGCGCTTCCGGCCCTGGAACAGGATGGACTTCTACGATCGGCATTTCTCTTGCCTTGGCGGGCATGTGCGCTGCGTCCGCTACGGGAGACACGGGCGGCGCCGACTCGGCCGGGGGAGTGACCATTGGCGCTGGAGGGATTTTAATTTCTGCCGGGGGGGGGAAGGGTATTTCAGCTTTTTCTTCAGCCTTGGCCTTTTTCTCCTCCGGCTTTACCGCCACTTTAACAACTTCGGGGGCTGGGCCTTTCTTAATTGCCGGGGGTTTCACTTCTTCTTGGGCGGCAGGCTCCGGGAGAGAAGGCGTAACATCTTCCCGTTTCACCCGCCTGCGGATGACCGTGGGTTTAATGCGCTGCTCAACCAATCCCTCTTTCCGCGAGAGGCTGATCTGGTTCTTTATCCGCTCTACATCAGAGTCCTCCAGGGTGCTGTGGACGGTCTTTACAGATAGCCCCATCTTTTCTAAAAGCTTGAGGAGATCCTTGTTCTCCATCTTCAGTTCTTTGGCCAATTCATGAATCCTTACTTTCGTCACCCTGTCCACCCCCTTCAATACCCCTGTTGACCCAATGGGTCCATGGACTTACAAACTTTTACTTATTCTTCTCGCCTGCCCGATCAAAATGGGCTTTGGCCGCTTCGATCAACTTTTCCGCCTTCTTCAGGCCTATTCCCTCGATCGTGGCAAGTTGTTCAGGCGCGCCCTGACAGATGTCGGCAACGGTCAGATAGCCGGCTGCGTTCAATAATTGGGCGGTCTTTTCTCCGACGCCAGCGATTTTATCTACCTGGTCCATCCCTCGAGAAGCAATCTCGTCCAGCGCCGGAAGAACTCGTTCCGCTTTGGATTCGCTGCGGATGTCGATCTTCCACTCTGTGAGTTTGGCCGCCAGCCTGACGTTTTGTCCCCGTCGACCGATGGCCAGAGACAACTGGTCATCTTCGACAATGACTTCCATGGACTTGGCTTCCTGATGGATGATCACTTTGGAAATCTCTGCCGGAGCCAAGGCGTTGCAAACGAAGCTGGCCGGGTCATCACTCCAGGGGATGATGTCGATCTTTTCCCCGCGAAGTTCCTGGACCACTGCTTGTACACGCGATCCTTTCATGCCCACGCAGGCTCCCACTGGATCCACGTCTGAATCCTCCGAATAGACCGCAATTTTGGCCCGGCTACCCGGTTCTCTGGCGGTGTTAATAATCTTGACTATGCCTTCAGAGATCTCCGGAACCTCCAGATCGAAAAGCCTGGCTAAAAAGTTCGGGTTGCTGCGGGAAAGGATGATCTGGGGCCCTTTGGGGGTCTTGCGCACATCCAGAACATAAGCCCGGATACGGTCCCCTGGTTTATAGGTCTCCCGGGGGACTAATTCCTGTTGCGGGATCACCGCTTCTGCTCTTCCCAGGTTAACAATAATCGCGCCCCTTTCGAAGCGCTGGACTGTCCCGGAGATGACTTCTCCCCTGCGGTCTTTGAAGTCTTCAAAGATATTTTCCCGCTCGGCATCTTTAACCCTCTGGATAATCACTTGCTTGGCGGTCTGGGCAGCGATCCTGCCGAATTCCGAGATGTCGATCTTGGTGCCCAGGCTATCCCCGATCTCTACGTCTCCATCCAGCTCGCGGGCTTCTTTCCAAGAAATCTCCGCCGGAGGGTTTTTCACTTCTTTCACGACGGTCTTGAACTGAAAGAGTTCGATTTCTCCAGCCTCTTCGTTATACTTGGCTTCGATCTCTTGTTTGGGGCCATACTTCTTCCGGGCAGCAGCAAGCAGGGCCTGCTCCAGGGAATCGATCAATATCTTTTTATCAATCCCTTTATCCTTTCCCACCTGGTCGATGATTCGACTCAACTCCGAAATCATTTTTGCATCCCCTTTTTTAAAATTCGATTTCCAGGTTGGCCTTGGCTATGCCGTGGAGAGGAATCTTAAAAATCCGCCCCTCCGTTTCCACGCACACCTTCTCGTCCTCCATACCCAAGAGGATTCCTTGAAATTTTTTCCGGCCTTCTAAGGGTTCAAATGTTTTTATCTTAACTAGCCGTTTTTGATATTTATTATAATCTGCGGGCTTCTTAAGGGGTCGAGTGAGTCCGGGAGAGGAAACCTCCAGAATATAAGGATTGGTGATCAGGTCCCGCACCTCCAGTAACGCCCCGATCTCACCGCTCACTTCGGCGCAATCCGCCACGGTGATTCCTCCTTCGCGGTCGACGTAAAGCCGCAACACCCAACCCTGAGCCTCTCTCTGGTATTCCAGGTCAACCAGCTCCAACCCCTGGGCCTGAAGGATAGGATCAATGACCTCTTGCACTTCTTGAATAAGTTGATCGTATTTCAAGCTTTTCTCTTTGTTCTGCAAAAAAAAATGGGCCCGCGAGCCCACTTTTTATCAAGCAGACCTCCTGTAAAACCGCCTCTATAAGCTAACCGTAGTTCATCGCGCCCTATGCTAATGATAATTTCTTTTTGTTTTTTTGGAGCGGGCGACCAGATTCGAACTGGCGACGTCAAGCTTGGGAAGCTTGCATTCTACCCCTGAATTACGCCCGCCTCGTAAAAAGGTTATAATAATATTAACCCAATGGCCTTGATCTGTCAATATTTTTTAGGGTCTTCTCCAAATCGTGTGGGTAAATTTTAATGAAAAATAGGAGTTATCCATAGGGAGGTAGAGAAGCGGAGAGATTTTAGCCGACCCCAAAATGAGGTCGGCAGCCCCGCCTTGCGGGGCAAAATCTCGCAGCAGAACGTAG
>VGSF01000014.1 GCA_016875165.1 Deltaproteobacteria bacterium | reverse complement strand
AAAAGTCCGAAAGCTCCTTTTCCCGTCATTCCGGCCCCGATTTTCATCGGGATAAACTCCAGCCGGAATCCAGTTCTTTCAAATAGTTATAAATTTTCTGGACTCTGGTTTTCACCTGTCTGCCAGGCACAGGCAGGCCGGAGTGACGACTTTTTACGAGATCATCAAAATTAATTCAATTGAATTTTGGATTTGTTTCGGATTTCGATATTCGGATTTCGGATTTAAGCGTGGAGGGGGTTCGAAGACTCTTTTGGGAATTTCTGGAGCAAAGGGGGAAGAGATGAAAATCAGCGTGCCAGAAAAATGGGACATGGAATTTGACGTGGTGGTAATCGGCTGGGGTTCGGCGGGAACCGCTGCCGCGGTCACGGCTCATGAACAGGGGGCCAAGGTTTTGATTCTGGAGAAGATGCCGGAGGGGGGAGGAAATAGCAGTATCTGCGGCGGCAATATCATTGTCCCCAAGGGAAAGGAATTCGTGGAGTACCTGGACACCCTTTCTTTCAAAACCACGGAACGGGAAATCCTGGAGGCCTTCGTGGAGGAGGCGCTCAAGAACGGGGAGTGGATCCGGCAAATGGGCGCGGACGTCCAGGTCTTCCAGCCGCTGGAAGTGGCCTACCCCACCATGATTGCCGGCGCCGGCTTCCCCCACGTTCGCGGCGCGGAAAACGTGGTGAAGTACAACATCAAGGGAACTCCGGAAGAGGGGAAGCCGTCCCAGCGGCTCTGGAAATTCCTTTCCGGCCTGGTGGCCAAACGGGGGATCCAGGTTCTGACCGCGACTCCCGCCCAGGAACTCATTCCCAACGACCGGGGAGAGATCGTCGGAGTGATCGCTCAAAGGGAGAGCAAGAGAATTTCCATCAAAGCCCGGCGGGGGATCATCCTGACCTGCGGCGGATACGAGAATGACCCCTGGATGAAATGGGATTACCTGCCGGTCAAACCGCTCTATTTCCTGGGAACCCCCGGGAATACGGGGGACGGGATCCGCATGGCGCAGAAAATCGGCGCAGACCTGTGGCACATGACCCGCCTGGCCTGTTTGATCGGCTTCAAGGCTCCCGAGTTCGAGGCCGCCTTCTGGGTCGCCTTCCTGAGTGAAGGGTTCCTCTTCGTGGACAAATACGGCCGGAGGTTTGTCAACGAGGCCGGTATTGAGATCCACGAATATTACCGGGAACTCTCCCATTTCGACATGGAAAAGATGGAGTATCCGCGGGTCCCCCTGTGGGCGGTCTTTGACGAGCAGACCAAGAAAAGAGGCCCCCTGAGCCGCGGGACCGCAGGCTACAACCGAGATCTTTACACCTGGAGCCTGGACAACTCGGCGGAAATCGCCAAAGGGTGGATCCAGCAGGGGATAACAGTAAGCGAGCTGGCTTCCAAAATATCCATGGAACCGAAAGTTTTGGGGGAGACCCTGGATCGTTACAACCATCTTTGCAAGGCGGGGAAGGACGAAGATTTTGGCCGGCCCAGGGAAGACCTGCGTGCTCTGGAGGCCCCCTTCTACGCCATTCAGCTCTGGCCGTCGCTGATCAATACCCAGGGAGGCCCCCGGAGGGACAAGGAATCCAGGGTTCTCGACCCTGACGGGAAACCCATTCCCCGGCTCTACGCCGCCGGAGAGCTCGGCTCCATTTGGGGATTCCTCTACCAGGGAGCGTGCAACATCGGAGAGGCCCTTGTCTTCGGCCGCATCGCCGGGAAGAACGCCGCCGCGGAAAAACCCTGGTCGTGAGAATTCCCATGGCAAACACGGCTCTGGCGGAGAGAAAATTTATCGTGAATGCAGCCCCGGATCGGGTCTGGCGGTTGATCGGCAAGGTCATCTTCAGCGTCCTCCCGGGAATGGAAAGCATGGAGATCCTGGATGAGAACAACTTCCGGTCTCTCCTCCGGGTGAAGATGATGGGATTCGAATGGATCCTAAAGCTGAGGGGAGAAATGGTCGACATCTCCCCCCCCGAAGCCTTTTCCGTAAGGCTCCTTCTCGAAGGCCTGGGGGGTCTGGTCAAAGCGGACCAGAAGGTGGCCCTGGCCATGACTCCGGTGGAAAATGGAAAAACATCGGTGGTCTGCCGTGCGACGGTGGAAGACATGGGATTCTTGCCGCGGTTATTGCTCCTCGGCGAGGCCCGGCGGTTTGCCCGGTCCACCTTCGGGGCAATAGAAAAGCGCTTGCAGGAGTTGGCTTAATACAGTTTCAGGTTTCGCGTTATCTCACCCCCTCCCAACCCTCCCCCCTCGAGGGGGAGGGAGAGGGTGGGGGGGAAAAGGAGAGCAACATGGGCGCGACGCAAGTTTTAGCCGAACATGTGAGCGAAACCTCTTTCGCCGCCTTGCCTAAAGAGGTTGTCCAGAAAGCCAAGGGCATCGTCCTGGACACCTTAGGGTGCGCCATCGCCGGGTACACTCTGGCCAGCCATGAATTCCGCTGGATTTACGATCCGGTGAAAGAGATGGGCGGAAACCCTGAATCCACGGTGTGGCTCACCGGGATGAAAACTTCCTGCCCCCAAGCAGCCCTGGTGAACGGAACCCTGGTCCACACCATCGACTTTGACGACACCCACCTGGGATCGATCGCCCATTTTGGGGCTTCGGTGATTCCGGCCTGCCTGGCCGTGGGAGAGAAGGTCGGCGCCGACGGCCCCTCGGTGATCACCGCTGTGGTCGTGGCCTACGAAGTCGCCGGACGGGTAGGCCAAGCCCTCATGCCCTCCCATTATAAATACTGGCATCCCACCGGGACGTTCGGGACCATCGCCGCCGCGGTTGCCGCCTCCAAGCTGCTTCGCCTCCCCGCGGACCGAGTGGAGCAGGTCATCAGCCTGGCAGCGGATGGGGCTTCCGGTATGCGCTACTGCATCGATTTCGGAGATTTTTCCAAGAGCCTCCACCCCGGGCTGGCCGCCTGGAACGGAATTATGGCCGCCAGCCTTATCGCCCGGGGCGCTGCCGGGCCCAAGGGGCTCCTGGAGTACAAATCCGGCTTCTGCCAGGCCTATTCCCAAGAACCCGACCTGAAGGCCCTCACCGAAAACCTGGGGACTTCCTATGAGATCCTGACCGACAGCCTGAAGTCCTTTCCCACCATCCTCTGCAGCCACACGCCTATCCAGGGGACGATCCAGCTTATGAAGGCCAATAATTTGCGGCTGGAGGATGTGGAATCTATCCATTTGCGGGTGACGCCCACAGCACCCGGGCAGGGAATGAATTACGCTCCAGATACCCCCCTGGCTGCGAGGCTGAGCATCCCGTACTGCGTGAGCCGGGCAGCGGCGGACGGTTATATTGCCATGGATCAGTTTCAGGAGGGAAAAATCCAGGATTCCCGAGTCCAGGGATTTATGAAAAAAGTGTCGCTGGAATCAGACCCCCAGTTCCTGGGGAGATACCCTGGAACGCTCGCGGCTCAGGTCGAAATTAGGACCAAAGATGGGAAACGATTCCAGGATGAATCCATCTATCCCAAGGGCCACCCGGAAAATCCCCTGACTGACGAAGAGATTAAAGAAAAATTTCGCCGCCTGTCCATGTTGACGCTGGACCATGCGCAGAGCAAGCAGATTATTGAAAGGGTGTACAGCCTGGAAAACATCCTGTCCGCCAAGGACCTCGTAGCCACCCTGATCAAATAAAACAGGTCCTCTCCCTGTCTCCCCTCGAAGGGCGAGATAGGGCGGGGGAGGAAATAACAATTCCCATCCGTGAAAGGAGATAAAAGTGATTCACAAGATAGCTCACATCGGAGTAGCCGTCAAAAACATTGAGGAAGTGGAGAAGTTCTATTCCGAAATTCTCAAGATGGAAATTCATGACCGCGAACAACTAAAAGAGATTAAAGCCACCTTCATCCCTGTTGGGGATACCGCCATTGAACTTCTTCAATCCACCAACCCCGAAGGAGTAATCTCCAAGTTTATCGAAAAAAAGGGGGAAGGGGTCCATCATATTGCCTATCAGGTCGATAATATCGAAAAAGCCCTGGAAGACCTGAAAGCCAAAGGGGTCCAGTTGATCGATGAAAAACCCAGGAGAGGAGCCCACAACTCCAGGGTGGCCTTCATCAATCCCAAGGGCACCTACGGCGTGCTCATCGAACTGGTGGAGCCGGAAAAGAATCATTGAAAGATTTCCATTAGGATTAGGACGCGGATGAACGCAGCTATGCGCAGATAAATTAAAAAAGAATAAAAAACTTGACAAGAATATTCTAAATTGAAAGAATACCCACGCCAGTCAAATATTATGCTCAAAGATCGATGGGTTGCTGAATCCCCCGGGGGCTCCTGAAGAGGAAGCCCCTTCCCAAAATTATTACCACGAAGGAGGATAGGAAAATGAGAAAGATCTGTAAAAATCTGTGCCTAATGGCAGTGCTCGTCAGCTTGGCCTTGTTTGCAGGCTCCACAAAAGCCCCAGCGCAACCCTATGAGTTCAAGATTTCCGTGGATACGGTGCCCAACCATCCCCGGAACATGGGGCTGGAGATTTTCATCAAAGAACTGGAGAAAAGATCCGGGGGAAAATTGACTCCCAAGCTTTACCACAGCGGCCAGCTTTACAAGGATGCCCACGTGGCCAAGGCCCTTGGAATGGGGACGGTGGAAATGGCTGTTCCAGGGAACTGGGTGTTGGAGGGAATCGATACCAACACCAGCCTGACTATGCTGCCCATGTTCTTCGGCCAACCCGGCGAAATCACCGAAAAGCTGATCGACGGGAAAGTTGGCGAGGCGGTAGCCAAATCTTTGGAAAAGAAGCTGAATGTTAAGGCCTTGGGAAGATGGTATGAGCTTGGTTATGACAACTGCTGGACCATAAAACGGAAAGTCACGAAAGTGGAGGAGTTTAAAGGGTTGAAGATGCGCCATTCAGGGGGCTCCATTCCCACAGAGCGATTTAAGGCCTTAGGGGCTACCGGGGTATTTATTGCCTGGCCGGATGTTCCCATGGCCCTGGTCCAGGGAACTGTCGATGGATTAGCTACAACGGCTAAAAGCGCTGAAGGTGCCAAGCTCCACGAAGCTGGGGTCAAATACGGAGTTTTTACCCGGAACTTTATGGGCTACTATATCCCCATGGTGAGCGTAAAGTTCTGGAATAGTCTTCCGGGAGACCTGCAGAAGACCATGTTGGAGGTATGGAAAGAGCACGCGACCCAACAGCGGGAGATTGCTCGGCGGGAACAGAAAGATGCGGAGGAATTCTTAAAAAGCAAAGGAGTGGATATTTTTTACCCCAGCGACGAGGAGTTGGCCAAATGGCGCAAGCATATTATGCCCATCCAAGAAAAACTGATAACAGAACTGAAACATGACCCGGAACTGGTCAAAATAGCCATGAAGGAGTTGGGCCTGTAGCTGTCCCGAAACTTGCTCTCACATTCACACTGACACTAAATAGTTTCCATCTGGAAACTCCCTCTCCCCTTGCGGGAGAGGGTTGGGGTGAGGGGCATTAAAATGGAAGTAATAGAAATTTTAACCCCTTATCACCCCCACCCTCCCCTCCGTCGAATGGGGAGGGGAAAAGTTGAGTTTCCGGATGGACACTAAATAACCCGAGGTCCATAAGTGAATAAGGTTTTGAAAGTATGGAACTGGATGGAGAAGTTTATCGTTGGGCTCCTTGCCCTTTCCGCAACCGCCATAGCTTTCTACGCAGCCGTCATGCGTTATACCCTTGAAAAACCCCCTGACTGGGGGGAAGAAATGGCTACTTATCTGTTCATCTGGGCCGTCTTTATCGCGGCCAGCACCCTGGCTGGGGAAAAAGGCCACGTGGCGGCCACCTTGCTCGTGGAACGGTTTCCTTTTAAAACCCGGCGCATCCTGGCCATCTTAAACGGGCTGCTGGCCATGGGGTTCTGTATTTTAATCTGTATTCTGGGGTACAAGATCGTCGCCTATGCCTTTCTCGCGGATCAAAGATCACTCACTGCTCTGCGATTACCTCTCTGGATTCCTTACCTCTCTGTGGCCTCGGGCTGTACGCTCGTTGCTATAAGGTATGGAATACGGATTTATAGGCTGCTTTTCTTTTTTACTCCTTCTGAGATTATGGAATCTCATGAAATGAGCCGGGAAGATAAACTTACATGATGATTTTGATCCTTTTCCTTGTCTTTGGAAGTCTGCTTTGTTTGGGGCTTCCTATCGTTTTTGTGCTGGGCATTACGGCTCTGACCATGATTGCCCTCTACTCCCCGACCCCATTGATCATGGTTCCAGAGGTCATGTACAACTCTCTGGATACCTACCCATTGATGGCCATCCCCTTTTTTGTCATCGCTGCCCAGTTTATGGTCCGCGGAGGAGCGTCTAAATATCTAATCGGAGCAGCGAATTGCTACGTAAGGCACTTTTGGGGCGGGTTGGCCGTCGTGGCCGTAGTCTCCTGCATGCTCTTTGCGGCTATTTGCGGCTCCAGCGTGGCCACGGCCCTAGCCATCGGCGTTATCACCATCCCCGCCATGGTCCAACACGGATATCCTCGATATTTTGCGTCAGGGGTGGTAGCAGCTTCCGGGACGATGGGGATCATGATTCCTCCCAGTATAGCTCTCGTCCTATATGGGATCATTGCTGAAGAATCGATCCCCCGGCTGTTCCTGGCAGGTGTTATGCCGGGGATCCTGGAAGGAGCGCTCTATTTAAGCTGGATCGCCTGGTATTCAAGGCGGAAAAAATTAGGGGGTGCTCCCCGGGCTTCTTGGAGTGAAACCCTAAGAGCCACTGGTAAGGCCACGCCCGCTTTCTCCTTGCCTTTTATTATCCTGGGGGGAATTTACTCTGGTCTCGTAACAGTAACGGAAGCCGCTGCTCTGGCCGCTGTAACATCAATCATTATCAGCCTTTTCATCTACTGGGAGGTAAAACTGCGGGAAGTCATTTTCATCACAGCAGATGCTATGAAGCCTGCAGGGATGATCATGTTTATCATCTCCACAGCCATCGTCTTTGGAAACTGGATAACCGAAACGGGAATCCCGGCGAAACTGGTGAACATGGCCCTGGAATTAAAGTTAACACCTATTATGTTCTTGATTTTCATCAATATCTTTCTGCTCATCCTTGGCTGTTTTCTGGAAGTGGTTTCCATCATGCTGATCACTCTTCCCATCATCCTTCCAGTTTTAAAGCATCTGGGGATTGACCTGGTCCATTTCGGTATCATCATGGTCGTAAACATGGAAGTTGCTCTGATTACTCCACCCGTGGGGTTGAACCTTTTTGTCATATCCGGCGTGGCCAAGGCCCCCCTCTCGGAAACCATCCGGGGGGCTTTTCCCTTCGTGATCTTAGGGTTTATCGAAATCGCCATAGTCACCTACTGGCCCCAATTCTGTCTCTTTCTGCCGAACCTGTTAATGCCCAGGTAAGCAGTCCACTGCGAGGGATTTTCCATATGGATTTTAATGACTGAATTTTCGAAAAATCTTCACCTGGGGGCTATTTTCTTAACTATGACTCTTGCGCACACGGTGGCCCCTTCGGTAATCTGTGCATCCCTCCCCTGACCCCTTTCCTGCGCGATGAGCTCCAGCTTACCTACACCCAGGTGGGAATGCTGATACTTTTCGTAAAGAAAAAAAGATGAGGATTAAGGAATGGAAAAACACCCTAATTCGTAATATTAGAATTGATGATCTCGTAAAAAGTCGGAATAGCCGTCACTCCTGCGAAAGCAGGAGTCCAGAACTGCTTGAATTAACTGGATTCCCCCTTTCGCGGGAATGACAAAAAGAAGGAATTTTTGACTTTTTACGAGTTCATCAGAATTGGCAATCCGCATTTTGAGTTCCGCAATCGGTTTTGAAGAAGGAGGTTGTGAATGGAAGATATTAAAAAAGTTGAACAAGAGAAGCATCGCTGGAAGGAAAAGACTCTCCAACCGGCGCTGGAGAGGTTCAAACTCAAAGAGTCTCCCACCCAGTTTTATTCACCCTCGGACCTTGAAGATGGTTTCAACTTTTTGGATCGGGTGGGCTTCCCCGGCCAATATCCTTTCACTGCCGGAACCTATCCCACCTTTCCTTACCGCACCGGTGAGCGAGGTTCAGGGGGAATTCCCCAGGCGAAAGGCTTGGTCCGGGCCGGCCGCTATTCGGGGTATGGCGCTCCAGAAGATACACGGGATTATTATCTGCATATGAAGAAACTCGGCGCCCGGACAGGCCCCAACATCGCTTTTGACCTGCCTACCCAGTGCGGCTACGATTCGGACAGCCCGATGGCCAGCGGAGAAGTAGGCCGCGTGGGGGTGGCTGTCGATACCCTGCGCGATATGGAGGTCATCTTCGAAGCCTTCTCCGGGGAAAATGACATCGATCGGACCGCCTCCAATTTCACCATCAACGCCCCAGCCAATATCATCATGGCCATGTACATGGCCATGGCTGAAAAACGGGGAATCTCGTGGGATAAGCTCAGGGCTACACCCCAGAACGACATCTTGAAAGAATTCGTGGCCCGGGGAACCTACATCTTCCCGCCACGGCCCTCTATCCGGATGTTTCGGGACAGCCTGGTATTCTTTGCGCAACATCTTCCCAATGTAAACATCACCAGCATCGGCGGGTATCACATCCGCGAAGCCGGGGCCACCCGAGAGCAGGATTTGGCCTTTAGCATGGCCATCGGCACGGCTTACTTGCAGGAGGGGGTGAATGCCGGACTTCCGGTGGATTCTTTTGCGCCGCGTTTCAGCTTCAATGCCTTTGGCGGCAGCATGGAATTTTTCAAAGAGATCGCCTTTCATCGGGCGGCCCGGCGAATGTGGGCTAAACTGTTGAAGGAAAAATTCGGAGCCAGGAATGAAAGATCCATGACCCTCCGTATCCCTATGACCGTCTATCCCGGGAACTTCAATTGCACCGTCCAGAGGCCCTTGAACAATTTGGTCCGCTCGGTCGTCGGCGGTATTGCCGGAGCCCTGACCGGCGGCGCGCCTAACTGTTACCCGCCTTTTGATGAACCGCTCGGCCTGGGGTGGAGTCTGGAGGCCATTCAACTCAGCGAAGATGCCGCGCGCATCCTCCAGCACGAAGCCCGATTAGCGGACGTCATGGATCCCCTGGCCGGCTCTTATTACGTGGAATCGCTGACCAATCAGATTGAAAATGCGGCGTGGGCCGAATTCGACAAGATTCAATCGATGGGCGGGGCAGTGGCGGCCATAGAAAGTGGTTACATGCAGCGCGAGGTCGCCCGCAGCGCCTACGAGCGGCAGAAAAAGTTAGAGGAAGGCAAAGAGTTGATTGTAGGCGTAAATTGTTACCTGGGAGAACATGAATTGGAGGTTTCTACAACCCGGTTGGTTCCGCACCCCTACGATGCCAACCGTCGGGACGAAGCCGAACGTCTGCAACTCTCCCATCTCAAAGAAGTAAAGGAAAAGCGGGACAACAAAGAGGTCGCCCGACTGCTCAAAGAGCTCAAAGCTGCCGCGCAGAAAGAGGAAGTGAATCTGATTCTTCACTTTTTTGAATGCGTAAAAGCCTATGCCACCCTGCAGGAGATGTGCGATGTTTTAAAGGAGGTCTTCGGCGAATATCGGCCGGCAACGATCTGACCCAAATCAAATGGGGGGAATCCATTCGTGCTTGTTCTGGACTTCGATATTTGAATTTCCGATTAGATTGTTAGGTCAATCTTAACAAGGAGGGTTATTCATGGATCAAAGCAAAAAAATTAGAGTTCTCGTGGCTAAGCCTGGTCTGGACGGACACGACCGAGGAGCAAAAGTGGTGGCCTACGGGCTGCGAGATGCTGGCTTTGAAGTGGTGTACACCGGCCTTAGGCAGACTCCGGAGATGATTGTCAATGCAGCGATCCAGGAAGATGTTGATGTCATCGGCCTGAGCATCCTCTCTGGAGCCCATTTGAGCTTGACCCAGCGGGTAATCCAAGGCCTGAAGGAAAGGGGCGCTGAAGATAAGATGGTTATCGTTGGAGGAATCATCTCCCCGACCGACGCCGCAAAATTGAAGGAGACCGGGACGGCCGAAGTATTCATTCCGGGCACCTCCATTAAAACCATTGCTGATTTTATAAAGGTAAAATTTGTAAGGTAATATCTTTATTGGGAATGAACACCAAATTCCAAGCACCAAATAACAAATAAGTTTCAATGACCAAAAAATCAAATCCTAAACCATTGGTCTAAGAGTGGTGTTACAATTTAGTCATTTGGCCATTGGATATTGAAATTTATTTGGGATTTGGAATTTGAGAATTGGGATTTATTTTTTAAAAGGAGGAAAAAATGAAGGTAACCGAAAGGTTGGCGCGTTATGTATTGGAAACCTCTTACCCGTCTTTTCCCGAGGAAGTAGTTCACCAGGCCAAGCGCTGCTTCTTGGATCTCCTGGGCGTAGCCCTGGGAGGAGCCAAACAGCCCTTGACTCAGATTCTGCTAAAAATGGTTAAGGAGTTTGGGGGGAAACCCCAGGCCACGGTTTTAGGACATGGCTTCAAGACTAATGTCATGAATGCCGCTCTGGTCAATGGAGCGATGGCCCATGCTTTAGATTATGACGACACCCATGTCGCCTCTATAGGGCATCCGAGCGCTCCCGTGATCCCTGCCGTTCTGGCCGTGGCAGAGTGGAAAGGCCTCTCTGGAAAAGCAGCTTTGGAAGCTTTTCTTTTAGGATTCGAAGTAGAAACCCGCATCGGCATAGGCATGGGAACTAAACATTATGACCGGGGCTGGCATTCAACCTCCACCTTTGGCCGGTTCGGGGCTGCCGTGGCTGCGGGGAAACTCCTGGGCCTATCTTTAGACCAAATGAAGCAGGCTCTGGGTCTGGCTGGGACCCAGGCCGCAGGTTTGCGTCTGGTTTTTGGAACCATGACCAAACCCTTCCATCCCGGGAAATCGGCCTTTGATGGTGTTCTCTCGGCTATCCTGGCCCAGCAGGGCTTTACCTGCGCCCCAAATATTATTGAAGGAAAAAAAGGGTACGTAGAGGCCCTGGGAGATCATTCCAGATTGGCGCCAATGGTCAAGGATCTGGGGAAAAAATACGAAGTGCTAAAAAACACCTTCAAGCCCTATGCCGCCTGCCTGCTCACCCATCCAACCATTGATGCGGTTATTGCCATTAGAAATCAATACAACCTCAAGCCTGAAGACGTGGAGGCGATCCAGTGCGATGTAGCCCATTTTTGCCTGGATTCCGCCGGGCAGGTAGAACCGAAGACCGGTCTAGCCGGAAAATTCAGCACCTACTACTGCGCAGCTCTGGCTCTGGCTGAGGGAGTGGCCGGGGAAGATATGTTCACAGATAAAAAGGTTCAGGACCCCAAGATGATAGCCCTGCGGAAAAAGGTAAAAGCAAAGGTCGTCCCCGAGTATAAAGATACTGAATCCCTAGTGACCATCACTACCAAAGAGGGCAAAAAATATTCGGCTTTTGTGAACACTCCCAAGGGGGATCCGCGAAACCCCCCAACCGATGAAGAATTGGAGTTGAAGTTTCGTTCCTTAGCGCCCTCTGTGCTGACGGAGCGGAAAATAGATTCCCTGCTAAAAAATCTCTGGAATCTGGAGAAGGTGGAAGACATTCGGCAGGTGATTCGCCTCTGCCATTGATAATGAGCAGACGCATGACGATGGCCTTCGGCTTGTCTGGGATTTGTTTAGGGAATGAGTTTATTTTCCTTTAAAAACCGGGTCTCGTTTCTCCACAAACGATCTCATTCCTTCCTCCCGGTCTTCCGTATTCCAGCAGAGGGATTGCGCCAACCGTTCCTGGTCTAAGGCTTGCGCCAAGTCGATGCGGGAAAAATTCTGCAGCCCCTTTTTGGCCAGGGAGACGGGAATGGGTGCGCTCTTCATAAACTTCATGGCAAATTCTTTAGTGGCTTTGGACAATTCTTCATGGGGGACGACTTTATTCACCAGGCCGATGCGCAAAGCTTCCTGGGCGTCGATGACTTCACCCGAAAAGATAAGCTCTGCAGCCTTGGCATAGCCTACCAGCCTGGGTAAAAACCAGATTCCTCCCCAGTCCGGATGTAGGCCCCGGCGCACGAATACCTGGCCAAATCGCGCCCGGTCGCTGGCGATGCGCATGTCACAAGCCAGGGCCAGATTACAACCTCCCCCGGCAGCAGCGCCGTTGACCGAAGCGATGACCGGCTTGCCCGTGGCCTGAATAAGCAAGATAATTTTATCCCGGGTCGGTCTTTGATCGATGGGTAAGTTGGCTTCAGCCCTTGTTCCTCCGGAGACAAATTCCTTCACATCCCCACCTGCGCAGAATGCCTTTCCGGCGCCGGTGATCACGATGACCTTGACCTCGCTATCTGCTGCAGCTACTTCCATGGCAGCCAGGATCTCCTGCCTCATCCCACCCCCCAGGGCATTCATCGAATCCGGCCGATTAAGAGTAATGGTGCCGATCCCGTCTTCTTTTTTGAATAACACGAACTCCCAGTTCATCCCGATCCTCCAATCATATTTTAATCAAATTTATTGTTGCCACAGAGGTCACAGAGGACTCAGAGAAAGATTAATTTGTAAAAAAACTTTTACCTTTTTGCTTTGAACTTTTAGCCTTGCCCCTTATGCCCTTCTTTATCTCTGTGCCCTCTGTACTACTATAGTGAACGGCTTAAATAAGTTGACATCCAGGAAAAGGGTCATTGCGAACGAAGTGAAGCAATCTCATGAGATTGCCGTGTCGCTTCGCTCCTCGCAATGACAACTTTCTTTTGACGTTTACTATAACGCTCAATTTCTGAAAATTTTATTAAGCATATTTTAATTATATCTGTGTTTATCTGCGTTAATCTGCGTCCAATAAATTTTGGGTTGCGGCTCTGTCGCGCTGTGCCCTCTGTGGCTAAGAAGTCTTTCCGAGGTTCTGGGCGATCACTCTGGCCTCAGCCACCATACCCAAGATCAGTTCTTCGACGGTCATGATTCTTTGAATCAATCCGGCGACCTGCCCCGCAGACATCAGCTTATTCTCGCGGTCATCATCCGGTCCTTTGGAAATAACGTCCACATAGGCATTGATCTCATCCTGGCTGGCCCCCCGTTCATCCAGGGTCCGAACAGCGATGGCCGCTTTGTTCTTCAGCACTCGAATGGGATAGCCTTTGCGCGCCGCGATCATGGTGCTATTATCCTTGGCCTCCACGATGGCCTGTTTGTGAGCTTCCGCAATGGGACATTCCTTTGTGGCCAGAAATCGAGTACCCATCTGGATACCTTCGGCACCCAGGGCAAAAGCCGCGACCCAGCCTCGGGCATCTCCTATTCCCCCAGCAGCCACCACAGGGATTTTTATTGCATCCACCACTTGGGGGATGAGAACCATAGTGGATATTTCATCTCGCCCCACATGGCCCCCTCCTTCAGCCCCGATGGCGATAACTGCGTCAACACCCACCGACTCTGCTTTTTTAGCCATCTCCACGGTGGCAACGACCTGCAACATCCGGAGCCCGGCTTCTTTGACCCTTTTGATCAATTTTACCGGATCGCCGGCCGAGGTGGTGATGGTTTTTACCCCTTCCTCGATAGCGATCTGCAGGGCTTCAAAGGCATTGGGCCGATAGATAGGAATGTTGATCCCGAAAGGTTTGTCAATAAGGGACTTGGCTTTTCGGATTTCAGCCCGCAGCCTCTCTCCGGTTAGACCCGAAGAGGCGATGACTCCAAAACCTCCTCTCTCGGATACAGCCGCCGCCATTTCCCCCATGGTGATCAAGCGCATCGCCCCTTGTATAATCGGATACTCGGAACCCAAGATATCGGTTATCCGGTTTTTCATCATTGCCTCCGCAATTTGCTTTGTGTTGTTTTAAGAGTTTTCCCCTCGCGAAAACCAGATACATAATCTCCTCAAACCCAACAATAAACCTTTTTCTTTTACCCCGTCAAGCATGTTGAAGCTTTGCTGCCTATTACTCCCCCCCCTCTATCCCTGATACATAGGCCTTTTACAGGGAGCTTTTTTGTTTTAGACGTTTAGCACTTAATGACCTACCCTCCAAACTTCCGGAGGATGTCCCGAGGGTGTCGATGGGATGGTTCCATGCGGTTTTTACGTCCCTTTGGCGGTTTTTAAATTTTTCTTGCTACCGGACGACCTATTCCTTATAATTATCTCTCCGAGTAAATTCTTGTCATCCAATCCTAAGTGAAGGGAGGGCTAAACAATGAAGAAAATATTTATTTTCCTAATCACTGCCGGATTTTTCTTCGGAGCAGTTGCCGATGGCTGGTCTCAAGCCAAGGATTTTAAGTGGGCGACCTCAGCCGCGGGCTCGTCTGGCCACAGGGCTTTAGTCAACCTGGCCGCGGTGCTGAACAAAGAGATGCCTAACTACAAGATCGCGGCCTTACCTACACCGGGGGCGATCGTTTCCGTTAAAGGGTACGCGACTGGGGAGTTTGACGGCTATTATGGCGCCGACATTGCGTTCTACGAGCTGGCGAATGACATCAACCGGTTCAAGGGTTTTAAAGCTCATATAAAAAGGTACCCCGTCCAATCCTTCTGGACTTTCTCGGTGGAAGTGGGGGTTGGGATCCTTGCCAAGGACAAAGGAAAGTACAAGCAGTGGCGGGACCTTTCCGGGCAGCCAATTTTTACCGGACCTCTCCCCTGGGATGTACGCGCCCATCTGGAAAGGGGTTTCACAGCGCTGGGGATCAAACATGAATACCGGGAAATGGATCTCTCGTCGGTAGGGTCGCAGTTAGAGGCCGGCAAGATCAAGGCCTTCAACGCCTATACGAACGCAGAGGTAACAACAGCCCCTTGGATAATCGAAATATCAGTCGGCACAGACTGGGCCATCCTCAATCCTAACAAAGAGGAAATTGGGCTGCTGCAGAAGGCTGGGTTTCGGATTGCCGAAGTGAAACCAGATGCCTTCAAAAAGGACATCCATGCCGAAAAAGCTCTCTTATTGCCCTTCTACTATGGATTTCATGTAGGCCTGGAGGTATCCGCGGAAGAGGTCTACAAGATGTTGACCATTATCGAAAAAAATGCGGCTGAGCTGGCCAAAGCAGACTCGGCCTTCATGCAAATTAAAGCGGATATGCCCGGGTTTCAGCGCCTGGGCGTCGAATCGGCGCTCGATTTCGTTCCCATCCATCCCGGCCTGGCGAAGTACATGCGCGAGCGTGGCGTCTGGGATTCCAAGTGGGACGGTCGCATCGCCAAGCCCAAGTAGCAGAGGGAGCTGGGCCCGGGCGCTGATAGTCCCTCCGCCCGGGCCTTCGCCCATCTGAGATTTTTTCGGCCATTGGACGATTCGGAACACGAGATATCGTCGCAACATCTGGCCGCAGAAAAGAAATGAGGAATCCACTCTAATGAATTCCTTCACCCGGATTCTTTTTAACCTTTTCGCCCTCTTTTTTTTCGTGTACCTCTTCCGCTACTACCTTACCGGCGCCGGAGGGCCAACCTATCTCGCCGTCATCCTGGTTCCGGTCGCGTTCATCCTCTTCACCCTGGATGCCCTGCGCAACAACGACCTTTATCCCAGGCTTAAGTCCACCACTAACTGCGTCATTGCGGGCGTTTACATTGCCTTGTCCATTGTTGCTCTCCTATACATTGGCATCGAGTTCGAAGAGATAGGCACGGTACGGGCAGGGGTATGGAGCACGGCTGACCTGGTGGTTGGGGGCCTAATGGCCGGTCTGGTGATGGAATACACGCGCAAGAGACACTTCGCGCTCTTCATCCTCAACGTCTTCCTGATCTTGTATGCGGTATACGGGTGGATCGTGCCCGGCATGTTTGGGCACCCGGGTATGGGGTGGGGGCGAATCCTGAGTTCTATGAGTGTGGAGATGGCCACGGGAATTTTTTCACGGCTTTCCCAGCTTGCCCTTACTGTGATCGGATCTTTCCTTCTGGTTTTGAGTGTCTTGCGTGCCTTCGGCTGTGTGGACTCGATCATCAATAGCGCTTCGCGTCTCGCTAACAAGTCGGCCCATGCCCTGCCGCAAGCCGCGGTCCTGGGGTCGATGGGGGTGGCGACGGTGAGTGGCAGCGGAGCGGCCAATGCTATAACCACCGGCTCGGCTACCATCCCGGCCATGATCGCCAGCGGGATACCCAAGGTAAACGCCGCCGCCATCGAGACCGCTGCCTCCCTTGGCGGCCAACTCATGCCGCCGGTTATGGGAATTGCCGCATTCCTCATGGCCGATTTCCTGGGAAGGAGCTATTTCGATGTCGTGGCGCGGGGGTACGCTCCAGCTTTGATTTACTATGCCGGGGTCATTGCCGGCGTCTACCTGATCTCCGTTCGTTACCAGACCGGCATATCGGGAATCCCACTCGTGCAGACGGGCATCTTGGACAAGATCAACCTCCTCACCTACACGGGCGTTATTGCCGGGCTGATATACCTTATGGGGGTCGCCAAAGTGGCGCCAATGCTGGCCGCTTTGAGAGTATTCGTCGCGACCGGTATCGTAGTCTCGGTGGTCTTTGTCCTCACAACCCTTCGGTCCCGCCCTTCCCGGGATCTCCGGTCCCTGGCCGCCCCATTCCTCCGCTTCATTGACCACTTCGCAACTATGACCTTTGACCTGACTCTTTTACTGTCCAGCCTGTCCATCATGACAGGTGTGGTTGTCATCACGGGAGTTACGACGAAAGTCGGGTTCCTCCTGATGGAGGCAGCGGGCTTTCATCTTGTGGCCATGATTCTTGTGGCCTTTTTTTTCGGAGCTCTCATGGGCACCGGGTTGCCCCCGGCCCCTACCTACATCCTCACCGCCTTGGTGATCGCCCCCCCCATGATTAAGGCCGGCATCGACCCCTGGGTCATACACTTCTTCGCTTTCTTCGTGGCCGTCTGGGGTGAATTGACGCCGCCGACCTCCGTTGTGGCCGCGGTGACGTCTAAAATCGCCGAAGCCCCTTTCATGGGGACATTGTTCAGGGGAATCCAGCTATGCAGTGCCCTGTTCGTGCTGATGGGGGGAGTTTTCGCCAGGCCCGAACTGGTGCTACAACCTGGGATGGCTCAGCTGGGCGCCATGGGTCTGCTCATGGCCGGCACGGTGGGCATGCAGTTTAGCATGCAGGCGAAATACAGCAACAAGAGAGGACGAGATGTTGTCGCCAGGATTGCCCTGGCAGGCTTCTCGCTCATAGTGATCTTCCACCCAAGCACCCGCTGGGCTGTAATGGCCATAGTGCCGATTGGCTTGCTGGTAGGGTACTGGTTTCTGCAACAAAGGAGGAAAGTGCTCTAATAGTTAAAAGAGATTTTCCACCTTTTACTTTTCAGCCATTCTCTTATTCCTTGCTTCGCCTCTATCTTTGATTTTTACACCCTGCGCCCTGTGGTATTCTGGGGAAAAAAGGGACATCCTATAATCCCCCACAAACGTACCCTCGATCATCCCATTATTTTCAACCTCTTGACCTTTGATCGAAAACTGCACTCCGGGAGCACTTGCAGCGAGAGACCGGGAGGTAGATTTTAAGACAACTTTAGAATATTTCTTCTCAAAGAAACTCTGAAAATAGACAATCTATTCCTCTCAAGTCCATGCGCAAGGGGCCATTGGCTGCTAAAACGATCTGGTGAACCTTCTCATCTGGAACTGCCCAATCCATTGATATTCCATCCGCAAATGGAGTAATATAAAAATCATGATTGAAGAGTCCGACTATATTTTCCGTTATCCCATAGAAGAGAACGCCAAGGAAGACGAGCGCGATCCTCTTTTGGGGATGATGCGCATCCAGTTGCAGAGCCTCCTCAAACTGCTTTCTCTCTACCACAAAGGAGAAGAGGTTAAGGCGGATGGGTTCCGGTTGATGAATGAGAGTGAGACCATCCATCCAATTTTTTTCCCAGAAAGAGGGAGGCGTGAACCTCAAGCCCAGCCCAGTTCCCAAGCCGCCGGCGGACCAAATAAAAATTCATCTTTTCAAAGTGTTGGTAATGCCGAGCTTTACGAGCCCCGCATTCCTCACCTCAAGAGAACCTTAGAAAGCATCCTATCGATCGTGGCTTTGGAATCAAACGGAAAACCGCTCAAGATCGACGGCTTCCGGTTGAAGCACCTGAACCACTGGCTGGTTCTTTCTGCCGGAGACCCGGCGGAAGTTTTCGATCATCTGGCCACGCGGTGCGATTGCCATTGCAGCTTCTGCTATCTCCGAGGAAACCCTCCCTCGCTGGCCTTGCAGCAGCCCCCAAGATCGGCCGAAGAGGAATACGAGGAAGCCCGAACCCGCTTGAAATATTTTGCCCCACGATCCAAAAGAGCGCTCTTCCCCACCCTGGGGAGCCCTTACGAAATTCTCGGCCATCCTCACGCCCTGGAACTCATAACCGAACTGCGAAAAAAAACAGATCGCCCTCTCCGCCTTTCCACCAATGGAAACAATTTGACATCGGATTTTATCCAAAAGCTCTCTGCGCTTAAGCCGATCTATCTCTACCTCTCCCTGAACAGTTCCTCTCCGATTCGGCGCTCCCGGATCATGGGAGGGAAAAATCCTGAGGTGGCCATTGGGGCGCTCCCTCAGCTTAAGGAGAGCCGGGTTCCCTATGCCGTGGTCATCGTTCCCTGGCCTTTTCCTTCGATCCAGGAAATGCTGGAGAATCTCAAGGAAACCGTGACCTATGCAGATGAGCATGATGCCCACCTGATAGAAGTAAGCCTCCCGGGCTACAGTCAGTATCTTTCGAAGGACCCCTTATTCGAGCACGAGGAAGTATGGTCATCGGTGCTCTCGGCCATACGTTCCCTGCGGGAGAAAACCCGGACTCCCCTGGTCGTCAAGCCGAGCCTCTATGAAGAAACAGGCCATGAGGAAAAGTTCAATCTCCCAGCCATTGTGGGGTTGGTGAAAAATTCTCCCGCTGCCCTCTCAGGGCTGAAATCCGGGGACCTTATCCTTTCTATCGGCGGCTTAAAAACTTCATCCAGAGCCCAGACCCGCGACCTCCTCCGTCTCCAACACCAAAACAGGAATCCGTCCGTCAACCTTTTAATACAGAGAGGGAAAGAAACCATCGAAGTCGAGCTTTCCCCCATTCATTTTGATTATCCCTACACACCAGAGACTGATCATCATCTGGGAATCATTTTTATGGGGGCTGGATTCAGACACAGCACGCTGGAAGATTTGAAATCTTTGATATTGGCTTACAAAGCCAAACGAGTCCTACTCCTCTCCTCCCGCTTGGTCAAGCCACTTTTTCACCAAATCTTGCGGGAATCCTCGCTCTTGGGAGATATTCAGATTCAGGTTGAAGTTCCTGAGAACCGGTTTTTCGGGGGGAATATTTTTATGGGGGACCTCTTGGTGGTAGAAGATTTTATCGAGGCCATCAGGGAATATTTAAATAATAATCCCCCTCCGGACTTGATCGTCATTCCTTCATCTCCCTTCTCCCTCGGCGATTGGAAAAGAGACTTACAAGGCAGGGTTTATTCAGACATCGGCAGAGCGGTGGGCATACCCGTTGCCCTTTTGCATTGCCAACCCATCTACGATTGATTCCTTTCCAGCGCTTCTTTTCTAGGAAATTTTTCAGAGAGAAACCAAAGCGAAAAGTCTTTCTCGATCGACTGGCCAACTATAGTCGATTTTTTATTTTCCCCTGGGTTCAGATTCCTCATCTGGCTTCTCATGTGCTGGCCCTCACCCTGCGGCGCTTGAATCAGGACTGCCGCGAAAATTTCACCGAACTTTATGGCTTTTAGAAACCTTTGTAGATTGCTGGAGAACACCCCTTTCTTGCCCACCTTCACTTTTACAGAATCCCTATTCGTGGCAGGGGGTTCGGGGCGATGGGTGCGGGCAGCATCGGCCGGGAAAAGCCCTTCCAAGAGTTTAAAGCCGCTTCTCCGCAAAATGAGGCGGGGTGCCTTTTCCCGCCCCGTCAATGAAACAACCAGCGCCTCATGCTGCCAAGCGAAGCGCCCCGAACCCCGTGCCTGGGAAGGATCATTTAATAACAAATCATTCTTGACCACAAAAAGTGAAGGTGGGCAAGACACCTCTTTCCCTTGACATGCCCTCCAATCTATCATAGGTTATAATTCTATATTGTTACAGATATAGAAAAAATATCGATTCCCTATAATCAAAGAACACCAGAATTATCCAAACGGATTCAATCCTTGGAAAAGATCTTGCCCGGCATTGAAACATAGCCGGCCTCATTCTGGAGGACCCCTGGCCAAATCACATAAAGAGGTATCAATTTGGCGGTTTGAAAAAGTGGTTTTACCACCTTTGTTGAGGTCCGGGGGTCTGGGTGGAACGCGCCTTAGGCGGAGAAGCGATCGCAGCGATGATTCCTGTAAAGGGTCCTGAGCCATCGAACGACAGACTAACTGCAGGAGGTTGATAATTGGCCAAAGATGCTGAAATGCAAAAAGCTATTCAAAAATTGCGGGAGCGCCGGGCTCAGGCCAAGGTGGCGGCCGGGGAGCAAAAAATTGCCGAGGTCCACCAGAAAGGGTTATTGACCGCCCGGGAGCGGGTCGAGGCGCTTCTCGACCCGGGCACTTTTTGCGAACAATATCCTTTCGCCGAACCCACAGGCCGGGATTTCGGCTTAGACCGCAAGCGCTTTCCGGGAGACGGGGCCATTGTGGGGTGGGGGAACATTGACAACCAGAGGGCCTACATTACGGCCAATGACAGCCTGATCATGGGAGGATCGGGCTCCAGTTCCCATATTCGCAAAATAGCGCTAACTATCGATCAGGCGGTGAAAAACGGATCACCCTTGATCCAGCTGAACGATTCATCCGGAGGGAGAATCCAGGAAGGGGCGGACAAGACCTCCTATGCCCTGTCGGTTTTTTACAGCAACACCCAGGCCTCTGGGGTCGTTCCGCAGATCACCGCCATTCTGGGCCGCTGCGCCGGGTATGCGGTCTACGGTGCGGCCCTGACAGATTTTGTCTTCATCGTCGAAGGCCTGGGGGAGATGTTCATCACCGGTCCAGCCATCATCCGGGAAATTACCGGAGAGGAGATCACCTTTGATAAACTGGGAGGGGCGCGGGTTTGCACTCAGGTTACTGGAGTGGCCGATTTTCTGGTCGCCAGCGAGCAGGAGTGCTTCCAGCAGATTCGCAGGCTATTAAGTTATTTTCCCCCCAACTATCGGGAGTTGCCCGCCGACCGCCCTACAGGGGATCCCGAGGACCGTCTGGTTCCCGAACTGGAGGACTTGGTCCCATCTAATCCTCAGCGCGCCTACGACATCCGGCGGGTCATCAAGAAAATCGTGGATGACGGCGACTTCATGGAAGCCAAGGCCGACTTTGCCAAAAACATTGTTACCGGCTTTGCCCGGTTGGGGGGGATGTCCATCGGGATCGTCGCTAATCAACCCATGTTCCTGGGCGGCTCCCTGACTGTCGATTCTTCGGACAAGAGCGCCCGGTTTATTCGCTTTTGCGATGCCTTCAACATCCCTTTGCTGTTCCTGGTGGATACCCCCGGATATCTTCCGGGAGTCCAGCAGGAGCACACCGGAATCATCCGCCACGGAGCAAAACTTCTCTACGCTTTCTGCGAATCGACCGTTCCCAAAGTGGCCATCACCATCCGCAAGGCTTACGGGGGAGGGCACTGGGCCATGGGCGGCCATAATTGCCACGGAACGGATATCGCTTATGCCTGGCCCACCGCCGAGTTTGCCATCATGGGGGCCGAGCAGGCAGCCAAACTTCTCTACAACCGGGAACTGAAAGAAGCGGCGGATTCCGCAGCTCTCCTCCAGGAAAAGATCAGCGAGTATCGGGAACTTTTCGCCAACCCCTACCGGCTGGCCCAGACCATGTGCATTGATGACGTGATTGATCCCGGGGAGACTCGAATTAGGGTCATCCGGGCCTTCCGTTCCCTGAAGGGGAAAAGGGAGGAGAAGCCCCCCCGGCGGCACGGAAACATCCCTCTATAGGGATCAACGAAGAAAGGAGGTGTCTTAAGAAAAAATCTCACTGGCTATCGAATCCTGAAATCAATTTTTCAAGGAGGTGAAGGAAATGAAGAAGATAATATTCTTTTTATTGGTATTGGTTGCCATTGGCAGTCTAACTATAGTAGAAGCAAAGGATTTCCGCCTCAAGTGGGGGGCGACCAGTGTCAGATCCAGCGGATATGCCCACTGTGTTCTATTTGCCAAAGCGGTCAATGAGGCTTACCCTGGCGAGATCACTATCACCGTCGTTGAGACCGGCGGATGGATCGAGAACTTGAGCAGGATGAGAATGGGTCTCTTAAAACTTGCCCAGGTTAACCCGATCTCGGCTTATACAGCCTACCACGGGCAGTATGACTTCAAGGACCAGAAGAATCCTAATATTAGGATGCTTGCTGCTACGGCGGTCACCACCCACACCTTCGTCGCTGGCAAGGATAGCGGAATCTCAACAATCGAAGGCTTGCATGGAAGGAAAATGGCGATGAATCCGGCGACCACTTCCGAAAGGTTGGCTAAATTGTTTTTGGAAGCAAACGGAATCACCTCCGATTATAAATGGGGTGGGACTGCGTCAAACCTGGAGGCCATGAAAGCTAAGACAGTCGATGCCTGGTCAAGGCCCGGTTTTCGCGATGGCGGGATAACAGAGCTGGCCCTATCCAGGCCCCTTAATTTTCTCCCGATTACCGAAGAACATCTTAAAAGGTATAATGAAAAATACCCAGCCCACGGGAAAGGGATCTTAAGCCCTGGCGGGCAGTATAAGGGTCATGACAAAGATTATTTAACGCTGGCTTTTGTCGAGGGGGAAATGGCCGACAAAGATGTGCCGGAAGAGGTAATCTACAAAATTCTTAAAGCCATATACCCCAAGAGAGCGGATATGGCCAAGGTGGATGCTTCCTTCAGAGACGGTGGCCTGGTTGATTTCCCCAAGTTGACCATGGAATATTGCGACGTTCCCCTCCATCCTGGAGCTGTTAAGTTTTACCGCGAGCTTGGATTAAAGATTCCTGATAAACTCTTGCCCCCCGGGATAAAATAAACTCATACCAACCTGACAGGAGGTGATATAAAATGCGCGAATTGACAAGCTTAAAGTTCATACAAATCGTTTTCGCCTGTGCGGTTTTATTCATGGGGACCATGGCTTGCACCATGCTTCAAGAAAGGCCCATAACAGGAGCGCCCGCAGCCAGCCTAGTTATTACGCCCATAAGCGGCCTGGCAGCGAGTATCATCACCATTCGTGGCTCTGGTTTCATCCCGGGAGAAAAAATTGAAGTCCTTACGGTTGTCGATGGCATCCCCGTGGAATTGGGGGAGGAACCCATGATAAAAGAAGCTAATGAAGCAGGGGCTTTCAAAGCCAAAAGTGGTATTCCCATGAATGCTAAGCCGGGCATCTATTCGGTAAAGGCAATTGGGGATAAAGGAACCGTTGCCGTGGCCCCGCTGGAAGTGGAAGAGAAGAAAAAATAAAAGGGCAAGTCCTTTTCTGAAGTTTCAATTCCATCCTTTGAAGGGAGCTCATCCGCTCCCTTCAAAAAGCGGTAAGGGGGGGCCAGTCCATGAGAGAACTAAGTGGATTCTGGAAATTCATAGGCATATTTTTTGTTAGTATATTAGTTGCGGCCACCATTTACACTTCCTTAGCAGGTGCCTGGCATCCGGTCATCCAGGGCTCTATCTTTTTAAGTTTTGCTTTTGCCCTGGTCTTCCTTTATTTCCCTTTAAGCAAGAGCCGACTGAAGGCACAATCTTCAAGCTTCTGGGAGACAGTTCTTTGGGGCCGGAAAAATTCTCCAGCTGGACTTGATATTGTGATGATGATTGCCAGTTTCATCGTTTGCGGCTATGTTCTTTGGAACTGGGAGGAAATCACCCGGCAGCGGTGGATGTATCAACCCTATGAACTGGTCTTCAGCGCCTTCCTGGGAATCATGCTGCTTGAAGCGACCCGGCGTACCACGGGCAAAATTATACCTATCATGGCCATTCTTTTTTTACTTTATGCCCTCTTTGGCGATTTTATCCCTGGCTTTTTCGGTCATCCTGGCTTCCCTCTACGGGAGATTCTTTACCATTTTTACATGATGACCGAAGGATACTGGGGTCTACTCACGGATTTAACCTGCCGGGTCATCGCCATATTTCTCCTCCTCGGGCCAGTCTTATTCGCTACGGGTGTGGGAGACACATTCATGAATCTTGCTCGATATTTTGGCGGGCGAATTAGCGGGGGTGCGGGGCAAATAGCCGTGATCTCCAGCGCCTGCTTTGGCACGCTCTCCGGTTCGGCGGTTGCCAATGTAGCGACCACCGGAACTTTCACCATCCCCACGATGAAAAAGCTGGGCTATAAACCAGAGTTAGCTGGAGCCATTGAGGCCTCCGCCTCTTCCGGGGGCCAGATTATGCCTCCCATTATGGGGGTGGGAGCCTTTGTCATGGCTGAAATGCTGGGCATTCCCTATCTTTATGTCTGCGTGGCGGCTATTATTCCAGCCCTCATATACTTTTTTGGAGTCGGGGCCGGAGTTTTCTTCAGCGCTAAAAAATATGGCCTGGGAAAAGTTCCGGCAGAACTCATGCCCAAAACCCGGGAAGTTTTCGACCCTGCAGCCATGGTAAATTTGTTTATCCCCATAGGAATCCTCCTTTACATTTTAATCTTGTTGCTGCCCGCCCAACTGGCTGCCGCATTCGCCCTGATCGCTGCTATGGGCACATTTCTCATCAGCAGAATCTATTCTCCTAAGCAAATTTGGGGGCGGACACGAATTCTTGCCCGGGCTCTCTCCTCCGGGGCCATAACCGCTTTAGCCACTCTCATGGTCATGGCGGTTTGCGTGCAGATGGCCGTATCTTTGGTGTCTCTAACAGGCCTTGCCGTCAAGATGTCCGAAGCCATCCTGAGTCTGGCGGGAGTGAATGTCCTTTTGGCCTTGTTTTTCACCATGGTCATTATCATGATCCTGGGCATGGGGATGCCCACGACTGCGGCTTACATCATCGGAGCTGCGGTGCTGGGTTCCACCCTGATCGGGCTGGAGGTTAAAGGCCTTCCCGCCCACATGTTTATTTTCTATTATTCCGTACTGGGGAACATCAGTCCGCCGGTTTGCGTAGCTGTTTATACCGCCGTAACCATCTCTGGTGGAAACTGGCTGCGCATGGCTGTAATTGCCATGAGCCTGTGTCTGGGGTCCTATCTTATTCCTTTTACCTTTGTTTACTACCCAGCTCTTTTGATGCAGGGGGAACCTTTAAAAATTATTTCCACCACCCTCACTGCCTTGACGGGTGTTTTATTCTTGTCCGCCGGAATCTTTGGGTACTTCGCCAGGCCAACGAATATTTTTGAGCGCCTCCTATTCATCGCGGGGGGCCTCCTCCTGTTTAAACCTGGTCTTACCACGGACTTAGTAGGAGCGACTTTGATTGCCTCCGCTTACATCAGCCAAAGGCTGCGGCGCCCGAACCTTGTAGCCCGGCCTGACTTGGAAGAGCGTCCTTAAATGCACAAAAGGATTTCCCGATAAAAATTTATGGCAAAGGAGAGATTAAATGCCTGGACCTTTGGAAGGAGTCAAAGTACTGAGTTTTGCCCGGGCCCTGGCCGGCCCTTTCTGCACCATGCTCCTCTGCGACCTGGGAGCAGAAGTCATCAAGATCGAAGAGCCAGGCAAAGGAGATACGGCCCGCCGTAATGGACCTTTTATTGAGGGAATCAGCTCTTATTTTCTGAGCGTCAATCGGGGTCAAAAAAGCATTACCCTGAACCTTCGCCATGAACGGGCCAAAAAAATTGTCTTTCAACTGGTCAAACAGGTGGACATCCTCGTAGAGAATTTTCGTCCGGGGGTCATGGAACGGCTGGGATTTGGTTATGAAGCCATTCGCCAGCAAAACCCAAAGCTCGTTTACGCCTCTTTATCCGGGTTTGGCCAAAAAGGGCCTTATGCCCAAAAACCGGCTTATGACATGATCGCCCAGGGGATGGGGGGAACCGTAAGTATTACCGGAGAGCCGGGAAGACCCCCTGTGCGGGTCGGATATTCCATTGGGGACATGGGGGCCGGTTTGTTTTCGGCCATCGCCATTTTAGCGGCTCTTCATGAGAAGGAGAAGAGCGGAGAAGGGCAGTGGATTGATGTAGCCATGGTGGACAGCCAGGTGGCCCTCTGTGAAAACGCCCTGATCCGATATCTGGCCACAGGCCAGGTTCCTACGCCGTTGGGGACACGCCATCCTTTGAATACGCCTTTTCAGATTTTTCCGACCAAAGATGGGTACCTGGTGCTCATCACGATTCCCGAGGCAGAATGGCAAAAGTTTTGCAAGCTTGCCGGGCGGGAAGATTTGCTTTCTGACCCCCGATTCCAATCCCACAAGGATCGTATTGCCCATTATCAGGCTTTTGAACCCCTCATGAATGAGCTGATGAAAACCAAAACTACAGCCGAATGGCTGGCCCTTTTGGAACCTGCTGGGATCATGTGCGGTCCAATGAATAATATGGCCCAGGTGGTTAATGACCCGCATATCCGGGAGAGGGAGATGATCGTCGAAGTGGAGCATCATCGCGCGGGTAAACTCAAGGTGGCCGGTACCCCCATGAAATTTTCCCGCACCGCGTGCAAAATAGAAAAAGCCTCTCCGGACGCCGGTGAACATACGGTAGAAGTTCTCTCCGGTATGCTGGGAATGTCTTCAGAGGATATTGAAAATCTGGCTGCCGAAGGTGCAGTCTAAGTTAAAATGCAAATGCCAGGATGGGTCGGCGACTTTTCGATGGATAGAAACCTCCCCCATCTGTTGATCCTGGGAGTGTTCCTACACCTTTCTTTTCATTTGATTAGTTTTTGAGCCAACACCTCTACCGTCTTCTCCAAGCTCCGGCATTGATCCCCCTTTTCTTATACCCTATGCACGCCCAGAACGGACGCTTTTCCTCAAGGAGGTTCTCAGGTTGATGAAAAGAATTCAAAAGAAAATAAATCCAAGTTATTAACACCCCCACCCTAACCCTCCCCCATCCAGGGGGAGGGAATTCGGGATCCCCCCAAGTATCCTCCCTCCCCTGGCATGAGAAACACCTTCCTGATATGCTTGGGAAAGGAGTTCAATCTTAACCTAAGGAGGTGCCTGATGAGATTGTACGTCGGAGTGGATCTTCATGCCAACAACAATTTTGTGGCCATCGTAGATCGAAAGGGAAAACGCATTGATCAGGGAAGTATTAGGCCCCCCCTTGGCTATGTCTGATTTGAAGACCTTTCAGATTTGATGTCTTCGTAAAAAGTCGTCACTCCGGCCTGCCTGTGCCTGGCAGACAGGTGAAAACCGGAGTCCAGAAAATTTATAACTAATTGAAAGGACTGGATTCCGGCTTTCGCCGGAATGAAAGAAAAATGTCTTTTTTGACTTTTTACGAAGCCATCAGATTTTGTTTGACAAAATTAAGGATATGCTTTAGAAAATTGACGAAAAAGGATTTTTTATTTCCCTCGATTGATTCCATAGAACAACCTGAATTAATGGTATCAATTTAGCATTTTGAAAAGGCATTCCCGGAAATCCCTCCCGGCCTCCCTTTTCCAAAGGGAGGAGAACTTTTCTCAATGCCTTCGATAAAAGATTCCACTTTTTCCCCCTTTGGAAAAGGGGGATGAAGGGGGATTTGACCACTTTTCAAAAGGCTAAAGTGGTACAATTAATATAACAACAGTAAAAAAGGAAAAGAAAATGAGCACGGAGATCAAGGGTCCGCAAGACCTGGAAAAAGAAGTTATCAAAACCGATTTGTGCACGCTCTGCGGTGCCTGCCTGGGCCTCTGCCCGTACTTCCGGGTTTATAAAGGAAAAGTTGTGCTGATGGATAATTGCAATCTGTCGCAGGGGAGGTGTTATTCCTTTTGTCCCCGAACGCCCTCCAGCCTGGATGAAGTCAATCAACGCACATTCGGCGCCCCTTACCCGGGCGATTCCCTGGGAACCCATCTTCAGGTGGTTATGGCCAAATCCTTGGACAAAGCCGCTCTGGCCAAGAGCCAATACGGCGGGATAGCCTCCACATTGGTGGCCCTGGCTTTAAAAAAAGGGATGATCGATGCGGCCATCCTCACCAAAAGAGAGAAAGAGCTTCTTTCTTCAGGGGCGCTGGCCCGGAATAAAAGGCAAGTCTTGGCCTGCGCCGGCTCCAATTACATCGCCTCCCCCACTCTTGAGGCCTTCCATAAAGGAGCTCAGGATTCATACAAAAGTATCGCCGCGGTCGGCATTCCCTGTCAGGTCCTGGCTCTGGGAAAAATGCGCT
Organism: Deltaproteobacteria bacterium; assembly: GCA_016875165.1. Taxonomy (GTDB): domain Bacteria; phylum Desulfobacterota; class SM23-61; order SM23-61; family SM23-61; genus JAHJQK01. The sequence continues at coordinate 44,686 of VGSF01000014.1, read as the reverse complement.
TAAATCCCCTGGAGGATAAGAACAACATCGAAAAGCTTAGCCTGGTCATTGGCCTTTTCTGCACCTGGGCGCTCTCTTACAGAGATTTTTTCCGATTTCTTAAGAAAGAGTATGCAGTTCAAAAGATCGGCAAAATGGACATTCCGCCCCCGCCGGCGAATGTCTTCCAGATGGAGCTTCCGGAAGGACTGAAATCCATTCCCCTGGATTTGATCCGCCCGTTCATCCGGCCAACTTGCACAGTCTGCGTGGACATGACTGCAGAATTTTCAGATCTTTCCGTGGGGGCGGTGGAAGGCCTCGCCGGTTGGAACACAGTCATCGTGCGCACTCTTAGGGGTCAGGAACTTATGGAAGAGGCGCGCCGGGCCAGAGTAATTGAAATAGCCGAGCTGCCCGGGGCCAATCTTGATCATCTTAAAGAAGCGGCCCTGCTAAAGAAGAAACGCGCTCTGGAGAATATCGTAAAACGCACGGGGAGCAAGGAAAACCTGCTTTATCTGCAAGGAGCGGATGCCCTGCGCCCCCTTTGGCCAGATTAAAAATCGAGGGTTCAAGGATTCCAGGGTTCAAGGGTTCAAGTGAAAAAATAGGTTTTGAGAACTCGAAGGTTCAAGGTTTCAATCTTTGGCATTCTTGGGCATTTCACTGGACCCCTGGAATCCTTGACCCCTTGGACCCTGTATTTTGGAGGTAAAGATGTCTGTGATTAAGAAAAATGCTCCTGGTTCCAATGAGCTGCTGATGGGCAACGAGGCCATTGCCCGCGGCGCGCTGGAAGCCGGGGTGCAATTCGCCGCCGCTTATCCCGGAAATCCATCGTCGGAGATCATCGGCACGCTTTCCCAGGTTGCTAAGGACATGGGAATTTATGTGGAATGGTCGGTGAATGAAAAAGTAGCCCTGGAAGCCGCTGCTTCCGCTTCTTTCTCCGGCCTTAGGGCCTTAAGCGCCATGAAACAAAACGGGGTAAACGTGGCCTCGGATTTCATCTTCAACCTCAACCTGTCGGGAGTGGGCAGCGGTGGCTTGGTTTTAGTGGCCGCCGACGACCCGGCCGCCCTTTCCTCCACCAACGAGGAAGATTCTCGTTTCATCTCCAAGGTTGGAGATCTGCCCCTGCTGGAGCCAGCCACTTTCCAGGAAGCTAAGGATATGACCAAGTGGGCCTTCGACCTTTCCGAGGCCATCAACAGCCTGGTGATCGTTCGCAGCGTCTCGCGCATCTCGCACGCCCGGGGAAACGTAATCCTGGGTGAACTGCCCCAGGAGAAAAAAACGGCCCGTTACGATACCTCCAAAATATTCATTCCCGTGGCTGCTCCGCTCCGTCACCTGGCCCTTCACCTGAAACTGGCCAAGGTGCGGGAGATGTATGAATCTTCTCCCTTCAACTGGTATGTTGGGCCGGAAAAGCCTGAACTTCTGATGATCACCTCGGGCAGCGGCTGGTTCTATTCTCTCGAAGCGGTAAAAACCTTACAACTCAAAGATCAAGTGGGCATTCTCAAGATCGGCACCACCTGGCCCTTGCCTTCCAAGCTTTTGGCCAAACATATGGCCAACACCAAGCGTCTGCTCTTCGTGGAAGAAGTAGACCCCTTCCTGGAAAACAACGTAAAAGAACTGGCGGCCGAGTGGTCCCCGGAAATCGGTTCCTGGACTTTCTACGGAAAGAGTTCGGGGCATGTGCATCCCTTCGGCGAGATCAACCCGGACTTGATCATCAATGCCTTAGCAAAAGTAATGAGTAAACCCTATTCGCCGAGAGAAGCGGGATACGGCGGAAAAGCCCTGGAGATGACCAAATCCCTCGTACCCAACCGCGATCTCGGTTTCTGCCCCGGCTGTCCGCACCGGGCCACTTTCTGGGCCATCAAGGGCGCGCTCAAGCTTGACGGGCGGGGAGGATTCGTCGCCGGCGATATCGGTTGCTACTCCCTCGGTCTGGGTCCTGCGGGATTTTTCCAGCTCAAAACCATGCACGCCATGGGATCAGGCACCGGACTGGCCACCGGCTTCGGCCAACTGCACAAATTCGGATTTAATCAGCCTGTTCTCTCGGTTTGCGGAGACTCCACCTTTTTCCACGCCGCCATCCCGGCCTTGATTAATGGCGTATACAATCAGTCCGATTTCGTCATGGTCGTCCTGGACAACAGCGCCACAGCCATGACCGGCTTTCAGCCCCATGCCGGAACCGGGGAGACAGCCACCGGATCGCCGGCTCCGGTCGTGGACATCGAAAAGCTCTGCAAAGCTCTGGGAGTGCGAGTGGAGACCTGCGATCCTTTCGACCTTCAGGACACAACGGAAAAAATTCTCGACTTGATCAATGATGAGGGTGGAGTCCGGGTGCTTATTTCCCGCCGGCAATGCGCCCTGGTCAAAGCCAAGGAAGAGAAAGCCCCATACAAGGTCCATGTGGATGAGGAAAAATGTCTTGGAGAATCCTGCGGCTGCGCCCGGCTATGCACACGGGTCTTTAAATGTCCGGGGTTGATCTGGAATAAGGAGAAGGGAAAATCCCAGGTTGACGAGGCCATCTGCAACGGCTGCGGTGTCTGTGCTGATATCTGCCCCTCATCTGCCATTATCAGAAAGGAAAATTGAGATGACCCTTTCCAAGGAACCATTGAACCTGATCATTACCGGCGTGGGAGGCCAGGGCAACGTTCTCGCCTCCCAATTGATCGGCCGCGCCCTGGTGAAGGATAATTTTTACGTGACCATCGGGGAAACTTACGGCGCATCCCAGAGGGGCGGGGCCGTGATGAGTCATCTCCGAATATCAAGGGAATCCCAATACAGTCCTTTGATCCCCGAGGGGCAAGCGGATATCATCGTCGCCCTGGAACCGGTTGAAGCCCTGCGGGTTATCGGCCAGTATGGAAACCCTTCGGTTTCGGCCGTGGTTAATTCCCGCCCTATCTATCCCACAGCCGTAACCGTTGGAGATGCCGAATATCCCTCTTTGGAAAAAATTAAAAAAACCATCAGCGAATTGGCCCGCAAAACCTGGTTCGTCGACGCCACCGAGATCGCCCTCTCTTACGGCTCACCCATCTTTACCAACATCATCATGGTCGGCGCTCTGGCCGGCACAAATCTTCTTCCTTTAAACCGGAAGAAATTTGAGGAAACCATTAAAGAAAGTTTTCCCAGTACCCATGTCGCCGACAATCTAAAAGCCTTCGAGCGCGGCCTGGAAATGACCCAAGGTTGCTGAGACCAGATTCCCCTCAGCTCCTTAAAATCCTATGGTTTAAAAAAATAGTTATTTCTTGCCTTTTGGTAATGCAATTTCGTATTTTTTAAACTTCCCACTTGATTTTGGTTTAAAATTATGGTTATTTAAGTACCATGGGTAATGGAAAAACAACAAAAATAAACTTGCTCATCCGTAAGTGGCCCCGGGGAACCGTTGCAATGGCTTCATACCTGAAGCGACAAGGGTTCACTTACGATCTTCTGACGAAATATCGCCGTAGCGGCTGGATTAAATCTTTCGGCCAAGGGGCCTACTTCCTTCCTGAAGATCGGGTTGAGTCAATGAAATACGGAGGAAACAGGGACGCCCTTAAGATTCTAAGATAGTCACTCAACTAACTGGTAGCCGTTCTCACGCGCAACGCTTTCGCCTCTCTCTACCGAGTATCCAATCCCCGGAACACTCAGTTTAAGGAGCTTGGCCAGATCGGTCAGTGAAGGGGGGGGCTTCGACACTCACCCAAAGTGACCCTTTTATGCTCAGATAGAATGACCCTTGAGATGCGCAGTTGATGACTCAGCAGTTCTGAATACCGATGAGGTTTGGAGGTAGCACCGGTTGGGACGACATGGGGGCTTTGACGGAAGAGAGAGGTGGCGCTGCTTAGCCAAGGAATGTGGGCATACGGGACGTTGGTTCAAACGCAACTTATAGATACTGATCCAAATCTGGAATCACCTCAGAAACTTCATATCGATTGACCAGCGAGGTAGCAACCCCCCAAAAAGCGCGCTACCGCCGCCTCCGAATACCCTAACTTCTTTCACCGCACTCTGGCATATTTGCTTTTGAATCAACCTCCCCTTTTCGATTCCTCGAATCATCACAGGGTGAAAAGTTCCAGGAGCGTCTAATCTGGCTTGACGAGGCATGGCTCTTTTCCACCATAAAACCACTTTAATGCAAAGTGTATATTTTCGACTACGTTCCCCATCTTACCCCATCTTTACAAAGTCGCGGTAGTCAGCAAGAACTGCTGAGTGAATATCGAAGATATTCATGGGAGTGACTCCGGCCATGCAATAAGGCCATTGGCCCTTACCGCCTCCCAGAGCTGCCGATCATAGCTCGCCACCGTAATGGCCGCGCCCAGCATATCCTGCCAGAATAGAGCGGACGCCAGGTGAACCGCATCGTAGCCGCGCAAACCGTAATCCCAGGCAAGGGATGCGGCGCGAGACACGAGGCCCTCCGTCATCTGGAGGCGGACAAGGTTTTCCCAATCGCTGTTGAAAACTTTCAAGGCGGAAACCGCCTCGTCCCGCGGCAAAACCTGAATACGCGAAGCCTTGGCCAGGGCTGCGGCCACTTCCGCCCGGCTGATGACCGCCGTACCGACAGCTTCGGCCTGACCGATGAGCTCTACGACCTCGGCAGAACCCGCCTCGGCCACATATCGCTTGACCAGCGCACTGGCGTCGAGATAGGCGATCATTGGCGGTCCTCAATCAGGAGCTCAGCCACGGTTCGTTTTCCGCGGACCCGCGCGACAGGCACCATGCGCTTCAGTTTGCGCTTGTTCCAGAGCAATAAGCCCGACTGGGCCATCGCCTCAATCCGGTCTTGAATCGGAAATGCTGTGGGAATGATCCGGCCTATCGGGGTCCCCCGCTCCATGATCTCCACCGACTCTCCGGCCTTGGCCAGCCGCAGGTAATGACTCAACCTGCTCTTGAGCTCGCGTATGTTTACTCTCGTTTGCTTCATCATTACCCCCATATGCGTCGCTCTACCTTTTGTAACTACATTATATCATATTGTGGTCACATGTAAAATAGATTATTTCTGTAAAGTGCAGATTTTCCACTAGCCTTTCCACAAAAAGGGAAGTCAACTTAGTCAACAACGTCCCGCACTCACTCTTAACAGGCCGCCTTTGGAGAGGAAGATGTTTTTGAATCGATTGGGGGAGGCCCAAGGCTCGGAAGGTTTCCATGACCAAGGGAAGACCCCCAAAGGATGTGATGAGAAAGTGGGATGTATCTTCAACTAACTGGAAGGGAAGCAACCCTTGTGCTATATTCATCCCGCACCTCCTGGGTGAAGAAAAGGTTGAGAGAGACGACCTTAACTTCATTCAATGTTCATGCCACCCCAGGAGGTGTTTCCACTTTTTACCCAATCTTTTTATTGCGGATCAGGGACCCATTCCAGAATTGCCAATAGGAAGTCAATGTGATAAGATATATGGAAAAAGGGGGTAAATCATGCGTGGGATGAAAGAAATAATACAGGAGGCAGAGTCCCTTCCTGTTGAAGAAAGGGCTATGATTATTGATTCGCTGCTGCGAACACTAAATCCTCCTGCCGCGGAAATCGATGTTGAATGGGCAAAGGTAGCCAAACGGCGACTCGCAGAGTTGCGATCTGGCCGAGTGAAGGCCATTCCAGGAGATAGGGTGTTTGCGAAAATCCGGGAGCGCTTCGAGAAATGACCTTCTCCTTTCATCCCGAGGCTGAATCTGAGTTCCACGAGGCTATCGAATACTACGAAGAATCTGGGCTTGGCCTCGGTTACGATTTTTCAATCGAGGTGCTTGCCACTATTCAAAATATTATCAAATACCCAACTGCGTGGCCGGTCATAGAAGAAGACGTCCGGCGCTGTCTTGTAAAACGTTTTCCATACGGCGTTGTCTATAGCATTGAGCAGGGCGAGATTTTCATTCTTGCAGTAATGCATTTGCGCCGACATCCTGATTATTGGAAAAACAGACATTGAAATAGCCTAACAAGCCGCTCACTTGGCGCCTTACTGACACGCGGGCAATAGGCCTACACTCTTGACATGGTGCAGGGTTCCAGGGGTTCTAGGAGCGTCTAATCTGGCTTGACGAGGCATGGCTCTTTTCCACCATAAAACCACTTTAATGCAAAGTGTATATTTTCCACTACCTTCCTCTTCTATGTCCCCTTTCCACCAAAAGGGAAGTCAACGTAGTAACAATGTCCCGCACTCCTCGCCGAGGAGGGGCGGAGGCTGGGTGGGATTAGTGTGTCGGCCATCAGCCAGAATAAGAAGCGCTTGGAGGCATCGCTTCGGAAGAATTCTCGTCTGCGCGAGAGCCTACAAAGGTTGTCACAAGGGTTGGGTTCGAAACTTAGTCAATAGTGCAGGTTTGACCCCAATTTTTCGAAGAAGGCGAAGATCAAAGCGAGGTATATTCCCCGCATGGCTTCCCGGCAGAGAGAATCCCTCTACCGGAACTGGAAAAGGGCCGTTGAAAGGGCGAGAGGGTGGGAGGAAGAGACGAAACAAAGGGAGTCGGGTGGGGGGGATGTCTAATTAATGGCCGAATACGTTTGTCCCGTATGGCTGGGATATTTTTTAGCCAGTCCTTTTAGGAGGCTTTTCCAGAACCCCTGGAAAAGCCTTGAACCGTATGTTCAGAAGGATATGAAGGTTTTGGATATCGGCCCCGGCATGGGATTTTTCAGCCTGCCCCTCGCTCAACTCGTTGGCCCGAAAGGTAAGGTCATAGGCGTTGATCTCCGCTTCAGCCCTTCTTATACGGATGGACAATCTGCAAACCAGGAATCGGAATATAATGTTTCTTGTTGAAGGTATAGAGTGGGATCTTGAATGAAACGGCCAACTGGCCTATCAATACATCGATGATCCCTATTTGGTGACTCCTATGGTGGATGGCAAATATATCAAGTGCCTCGTTGCAGACTTCAGGGGTAGGCCAAAGCACCTCAAACGATGACAATTTCTTACGAACTTTTGCGACCTCCCTTTTGGTTTTGCATCCCTGTATCAGTTCCATGACGACGAATCCCGGCAGAACGATAATTTCATCGCCATGCGAATTCAACCAGACAATGGCCGGCGGGTAATCCCTGAGCACATCGATCATGATATCCGTATCCAGGAGGATCATATTCCCCTCTTTTGTGCTTTTTCCCGCAAAGCACGGGCATAAAGAGAACTGTCTCCGATGGCATGATTTTTCCACATGCCAACAAGGCCGGAGGCCAGCAATTGTCGGGCGGTGGAAGGTCTTGATTGCCTTTTTAAAGGCTCAGATATCACGATCATCTCAACGACCTGACCTTTTTTAAAGGGCAGTCCTATCAATTGAATTTCGCCATCTTTTTTCATCTTTTCTTTAATAATAATAGCCTCCATAAAACGCCCTCCTATGTTTCAGTAATCCCTATCAGAAATGGGGTCTATTCAGGTCTCCAAACCATGCAACCTCCTGGCTACCCGATGGGTACCGATTAAGGATTGATGGATAAGGACAGAAAAAGAAGTTCGCAGGTGTAAGGGGATTGTATTAAATTAAAGGGCTAAGATCAAGATATTTTTGGATATGGGCCCTATCAGAGTCAAAAAATGTTCCAGATAGATGGACTTGATATTTTCTTTCAGAGGTTTACAATCCTCCCCCTCCTTTTTTCGAATTGCCTTGGCGATTGCCGAGGTGCAGACCCCTAACTGCCTTGCTATGTCCGCCATCGCAATCCTATACTCTCGACTCAAAATCCATGAACATGGTTCTCCAGAAAAGGCTAGGCCAGCATGCGGGTGCGGGTGACGAAGTCTTTCGGGTCCAGGGTATCCCGAAAGATCCCCTTGCCTTCCATTCCTCGAATCATCACATGAGGCAAAGTTCCTGGAACGTCTAATTTGGCTCGACGAGGCATGGCTCTTTTCCACCATAAAACCACTTTAATGCAAAGTGTATATTTTCCACTACATTCCTCTTCTATGTCCCCTTTCCACAAAAAGGGAAGTCAACGTAGTCAACAAGGTCCCGCACTCCACTGTTGTTTGATAATGCCCGATGTCATAATTTGTCTTTGAACCAACGTCCCGGTCTCATAGCTGATCTGAAACGCATCAGTCTCGATTACCTGAAGGAATTCCACCAGAAAAATCCCCTGCGTCCGAGGGCTATGAAAGAAGAACTTAAAACCAAGCTTCCTCCCCAGATGGATACCCGGCTCTTCAATCACCTATTGTCCATCCTTAGCGAAGAGAAAGAAATTATCGTCGAAAAAGAAACTATTCGTCTAATTACGCACACCATTGCCCTCAAAGATGAAGAAAAAGACCTGCGCCAAAAAATAATTATTCTTTATGCCCGGGGAAAGCTCCAGCCGCCAGTGGTGAAAGAAGTCTTAGCTGAACTGGGAGTTTCCGAGAGCGAATTTAAGCCGGTCGCTCAGCTTCTAACCAAAGAAGGACTGCTGGTCAAGGTGAAAGATGATCTTTATTTTTACCGGCAGGCTCTTGAAGAGCTGGAAGGGAAGGTGGTCGATTTCCTTAAGCAACACAAAGAGATGAACCCCGCCCACTTTAAAGGCCTCTCCCAGGTTTCCCGCAAGTTCGCTATTCCGCTGCTGGAGTATTTCGACGCCCAAAAGCTAACCTTGCGTATCGGGGACAAAAGAGTGCTGCGTAAATAAGGGATATCCCCCTCGGCCCTCCTTTACCGGATGGAAAAATACCGCCTGAAAAAAAATCCTTAACTGCTTATCCTGGCGTTTTTACTGCGAGAGGCCGGTCAGTTGAAACGCGGCCCAGAAGAAGGGATGGGGATACTTCTCTTTCACTTTGATTTGCGCCTGGCGGAGAGCTTCGTCCTTCTCCATCCGGGTGACCTTCTCGTAGAAATCAACCATGAGATCCCGGGTGGCCAGGTCGTCAACCTTCCAGAGGCTGGAAACGATGGACCGGGAACCGGCGTAAAGAAAGCCGCGCGTGAATCCCATAACGTCATCCCCGCTGGCTACCTTGCTCAGAGCCGTTTCGCAGGCGCTGAGGGTGATTAGATCCGCGTTCAGGCTGAGCCGGTAAAGATCCCCGGCCTTAAGCAGGCCATCATGATCCTTCCCTTTGGCCAGGAGCAGGGCGGAGTTGAGAGGATTCTCGGGATCAAAGAGACCGTGGGCCGCAAAATGGATGATGGGAAATCGACCGCCGTGTTGGGCCACATAAGCGGCCTGAGCGTCTTTTCCGAGAAGAACTTGCGCCCCGGGCAGGATCTTGGCGATTGCCAGGGCTTCCTCCTCGGCATATTTCAGGCTGTACTTCGGGTCGCCCAGATCCGGGTTGCCCAGGATGAGGGCCTGGCGGTCGTCCTTTTTCAGGGAAGCCTTTAAAAATTTGAGCACGCTGGCATTCGGGAGCACGCGAATGTTGTGAAGGTCTAAAAGATACTCTTTCCCGGTGAAAAGGGCCCCAAAGGGCAAATAGTGCAGCGCGCCGTGCGGTACAACGGTTAACTCCTTTGTATTGATCAGGCTGTGAATGGGGGCGACAAGCTTGTCATAGAGCATTTTCGAGAGTTCCCGGTACCCCTGGGAAGAAGGATCGGCGAGGGCTTCCCTGAGTCTTTGGACGTCTTTTTCAATTTCCCCGGCCGCAAGTTTTTTAGCCGCGATTCCTTCCCGCTTCAAGACAAAGGCGTACCAATCTTTGCCGGTTGAATAGTACTCAAGCAGAGTTTCGTTGGCGGTAATCCGCTCCCGGATCTCCCCCAAGCTTGTGCCGGTAACCGTTACCAGAGAAGCAAATTCAGGGGCCTGTTCGGCCAGTTCCTTTTTCAGGCTGATCACCACCCCCCGCGTTTGGCGTCCTTCTCCCTTATCCGCCTGATCCTCGATGATATTCAAATTGTTTTCAACCTTCGCCAGCCGGTTCAAGGTGTTTTCGACTTTGGAGGCCTCCCGGGAATGAGTCACAATATTTTTCTGGGAAGATAGGAGATCGACGAGGGCCCTTCCCTTGGCCCGCTCCACGTATTCGAAGGCCTCGGCTATTCGACCGCCGGCGACCAATAGGGAGACCATCTCCTGATAGATGGACTGCTTATCGCCGACATACCCGATCCGCCCGGTTTCCGTGTTTATGGACGAACGCTGCTTTTCGATGACCTCGGCCGCCTCCTTGAGCAGTTGCTCCGCCAGTGACTGCTCCCATTCCGCCCGGGCGATTTTGGCCCGGTCAAGCAGTACCGGCCAGTATAGCCCGCCGATCTGCTTGATCTGCGGATGTTTCAGGAGCTGGTCATAGCCGCTTTTCGCTTCCGCTATGGCCCCGGTCTCATATAGGCATTTGGATAAAATGAAGAACTTGGGAAGTTCCTGAAAGGTCTGGTCGTAAAAGGCCGTGACCATGCCGCTCACCTTGGCCGCCGGATTCTTGACTGCCGCCAGGGCTTTGTTGAACCTCTTCCTGGCCATATTTACCCGAGCGATAGCCAGGTACTTCTCGGGCCCCAGGATGGAAACGTCCGGGGAAACGCTTTCCAGCATAGCCAAACAGCGCTCGACTTTGCGGTCGCGGTTCAAGTTGGCATAGGCGATTCCCAGGATGCCGGCAATATCTATGAGCTGCGACCGGTAGAAATTGCTGGATTTCCCTTTAGGTTGATTCAGGAGGGCATAGGCTTCCTCGGCTTCCTTGATGGCGCGGTTGTAATCTCCCTGGTCGAGATAGGCAAGCCCGCGCAGGGTTTTTGGGTATACGGTGAGGTCGCTTCCGTAATAGCTGTCGTCCCCCATGGCGATATTTTTCTCCAGGCGGTCCACTGTCGCGAACATTTTTTCGTAGTCCCGGATCTCATAGAAAGCCCCGGCAAGAAGGTATAACTGGAACGAGGGAGTTTCGCCTGTTTTCTCCAATTTTGGTTGCAGGGCCTTGATCACTTCGTGATGCTGTTTTTTCTGCATGTAGGAACTGACCTGAAGCTCCGTGATAAACGCGGGGCTACACCCGCAGGCGAGTAACAGCAGAAAAACGGAAATCCCCCTCAGGTTTCCCCAGGGAGTCATATTTTTCCACCTTCGGGCCAGCAATCTTCCTATCTCCTTCGTTAACCTAGTTTTCATCCGAAAACTCCCTCTCCCCTCAGGAGACTGTGTCGGAATAAGATGAAAGGCCGTCATTCCTGCGAAACCTGTCCCTGCATGTTTTAAGCAGGGGGCAGGAATCCGGGTCCTTGAAATTATTGTACTCTCCAACTGCCTGGATGCCCGCTTCCGCGGGCATGACGAATTACGACCCAGCCTTTCAGGCGGGGAGAGGGGGAATGAAAGGCCAAAAGCCTTTTTGATTATCATAACGAAATAACACTTCAATTTCAATAAATAGTCCGGGAAAAAGATTGACTAACCACATTTTTCTATATAAAATCAATCCGTTAATAAAATAATTTAAAAAATGTTATCTGCAATCTGGCTCTATCGCCAGCTGTCTACTCTACCATTTCGTTTATAATTTAAAAGGTGATTTCTCATGGAGATAAAATTTTCACGCCATGCTAAAAGGAGGGCAAAACTTTACGCGATTTCTGAAACAATAATAACGGAAATATTAACGGACATGAGTTTGCACCAGGGTGAACATAAAATTATAAAACATGTTTCAGGTTTATCAAATCAACTATTTCCCGTGGCCAGACCCCATTTAAAACCCATTTAAAACATTTAAAAGTTCGTTGCTGCCGATCTCATTTCTCAAGCAGCGCATGACGAAGAAACGGCGGCCGTTCTGTTCTGCTTATCCAGAAATTTTGCTCTGGAAGTAAGCAGGAATGTCGTTAACCAGTTGGCTTCCCTGCCCCGCAGCCGGATGGCAGAGCAGGCGTTAAAAAATTACGGGACCATTCTCATTGTAAAAAATCTCACCGAGGCAGCGAGAATGATTAACGCCCTTGCTCCTGAGTACTTGGAGTTGGCCGTGATGAATCCCTTTCAGCTCTTAATGGAAACTAAAAATACAGGAGCCATCTTCCTGGGTCACATTTCTCCGGAAGCCATAGGGGGTTAAATTGCCGGCCAGGGTCACCGGTGAGGAAAAGCCCAGGATGGCAACAGAGGAGAGGGCGACCGGCATACGTTGTTTTACAATTTCCAAGAGGATTCGGGTCACGTCAGGATTCAAAGTCAGGGGACTCAGCATCCAGGAAGTGATGAAAGACAGAATGGGCCTCTGCCTTAGCTCTTTTTCGCTACCCGCGATCATTGCCCCGAGGCTCATCACTTCCTTCACTTTTTCGGGGAAATAGACATTCCCCATGACATGCTTGCCGGTGTTTACAAGAGAGGCGTAATACTTATTGATATCGAGTTTTTCCAGCGGAACGTCCTGAGCCTCCACGGGCCGGATATAGAAATCAATATATCTGAGACCATCTACGAGGCGGGCAAGGTCGGCCACATCTTTCAGGGTTGCCATTCTTAGCTTCTTAGTCTCCAGATCGAGAGTGTGTATCTCCGCTCCTCCCGTGCCGGCATAGACTTTTCGGTTCTCCAGAATCAGGTCGTTTGCCGGATCTCTGCCACAGAGAAGAATTCTTGGGGGAGCTGTTTTAAGGGCCTCTTCCACCATCTTTGCCGGAATCTTGACGACCTGGTCATCCGGTCCGATGCGAGCACCCCCTTTTCTGTAAACCTCCATCGCTTCAGAGAGGGGCACCTTCACTCCGCCTTCTTCCAATATCTTCAGAGAGGTTTGGTGGATCCTTTCAATCTCTTCTGGCGATAAAAACTTGAGCTGTCCCCCTTCAAACGATTCCCGAACCATTTTAGAACTTTTCACTCCTGCTCATGGATGACCAAACAAAAGGGGCGAAGAAAACTGGGCTGATTCCCCTAGTTCCTCCTCGATCCGGAGGAGGGTATTCTGCTTGGCGATTCTCTCTCCCGACCTTGGAGCTCCGAATTTGACGAGAGGCGCCCCTACGGCCACGGCCACTTCCGGAACCGGATCATCTCCGCCTCCGGCCCGGCCAGACCCCAAAAGCTGATAACCATGTTCCTGGGCATAGGCCGCCGTGTCCATGGCTTCAGAAATGGTCCCAACCATATTGGGCTTGAGGATCATGGCGTTTGCCGCCCCCATGGCCACCCCTCTCTTCAGCCGTTCGAGGTTCGTTACAAAAAGATCATCCCCAACGATTAAGGTATTCAGCCGCCGGGTAATCTCTACATACCCTTCAAAATCATCTTCCTCCAGGGGATCTTCAATCATAAAAAGAGAGTAGGATTTGGCCAAACCCTCGAGGAAATGGATGATTTCATCCCGGCAGCGCTTCTGTCCCCTAAAGTTGTAGCATTTGTTCTCTGGGTCGTAGAAATGGCTCGCGGCGCAATCTAATCCCAACCGGAACATCCCCGCATAGCCAGCGGCTTTTGTGGCTTCCAGCAGGATTTCCAAAATTTCTGCGGGCTCCTCCGCAGGTGCGGCATATCCTGCCGAAGAACCAGTTTGCAGACCTTTCTGTCCATAGCGCTTTTTGATTATTTCGCCCAGCGTAGAAAAAACTTCCACACCCATTCTTAAGGCTTCGGAAAACTTGCCTGCCCCCGTAGGCGCCAGGATAAATTCCTGGAATTCTATTCTGCGCTCGCCGTAAACTCCACCGTTAATCATATTAAACATGGGAAGGGGTAAAGTGTGCCCTTTTCCTTTGCCCAGATAAAGATAAAGGGGAACCCCCTGGAAATTCGCCGCGGCCCGGGCCACCGCAATAGAGACGCTGTAGATGGCATTGGCCCCCAAACGGGACTTATTGGGGGTGCCATCCAACTCAATCATGAGGTTATCAATCCCCCGCTGATCGAGAGTGCTTTTACCCTTCAATGCCGGGTAGATAAGTTCGTTTACGTTTTTTATAGCCTCTTGAACTCCCAGCCCTCCGTAACGCTTTCCTCCGTCACGCAGCACAAAAGCCTCATGCCTTCCCACCGAAGTACCGCAAGGGGAAGAGCCTCGTCCCATGGATCCATCGCCGGCCCAGACATCCACTTCCACCATCGGCCGTCCTTTACTATCCAATATTTCGCGAGCCTTGATCATCGATATTTTAGGGTCTTTCTTTGCTTTCCTCATAAGATTGCGCTCAACTTTCTCTCCTTAACCTTTTGATGGTTTCGTAAAAAGTCGCCACACCGGTGAAAACCGGTGTCCAGAGATGTCGGAACATATTGAAAAGAATGGAGCTTCTTGCAAAAGTATTTTTTTGTGGTTCGACAAGCTCACCACGAACGGAAAAACTAAATAATTTCAACCTAAGCCCGTTCACCCTGAGCCTGTCGAAGGGTAAATTACGGACTTTTGCAAGAAGCTCAATGGATTCCGGCTTTCGCCGGAATGACGAAAGAGCACAAATTACGACTTTTTACGAGACCATCCTTTTGGTTCAATATAAATCACGTTCAAGTCGCAGACATTTGTGCCCGTGTTTCCGGTCACAATTGCATCGCCAACCATTCGCAGAACTGCCGAGCTATCATGGGCGCGCAATTGCTCATACGCATTCACACCTTTTCTTTGAGCTCGCTCCACCGTTGTGCCGTCGGTAATGCCCCCAGCAATCTCCGATGGACCATCCGTGCCATCGGTATCGATCGCCCCAATACAAAATCCTTTCAGGCCTGCCGTTTCCAATGCAAAACTAAGAGCCAGTTCTTGAGAAGGCCCTCCCATCCCGCAGGGGCCTTCGATCCTGGTTGTCGTTTCCCCTCCGGCAATAACCACACAGGGAGGTTCAAGGGGACGATGGTTCAAAGCGATTTCCTTGGCTACAGCGGCCAAAAATATCCCTGCTTCTCGACTCTCCCCTTCGAGGTGTGTGGTCAGGATCAACCCGTTAAGGCCCATACGATCCGCGGCTCGTTTGGCAGCCTCACAGGCATCTGCTGGTTTTTGCAATACGAAGTGATGGATAGACTTGCCCAGAGTTTTAGGAGTCTCATGCGCCGGGTTTGAGTTGTGAAGGAGTTCAACGATCGAGGGAGGAATCCGGGATAGAAGATCATATTTTTTCAGGACGCCGCGGGCATCCTGGAGGGTGGTGGAATCCGCTGCCACGGGGGTCCCGAAAAACTTGGCGGGTTCGGTCGGGTCGGCTGTGGGCTTGTTCCCCACGGAATCGGAGATGATTAAATTGATCATCTCCGCCCCTTGAGCTTCAATTTTTTGGGCCAATCGCCCTCCATTGGCGGCCGAAATGTGGCGGCGCACGGCATTGATTTCCAGGATGCGGGCCCCGCTATGTAAAAGCTCGGCCGTTACTTTCATTTCATCCTCTAAAGTGATTCCCGGGACAGGGCAGCTCATCAAGGCCGAACTGCCGCCGCTAATCAAGCCAATAAAAAGATCCTCAGGTCCTGCCTCATTCACCAGATCCAAAATACGCCGGCTGGCCAGCAGGCCCTCTTCGTTGGGGAGAGGGTGGCCGCCTGCGGCCAATTCTATCAGGTGTAATGAATCCGCACCTTCTATTTGTTTTACAATCACTATGCCTTTCGTAATCCGGTTTCCCAACGTATCTTCAACTGCTTTGGCCATGGAATTACAGGCTTTGCCGGCTCCAACCACAAAAAGACGGCGTTTTCTTTTAAGATTCCATGTTTGGTTTCCTATCCGCAGAATATTTCCATCCAGCCTTAAAATATCTCTGATCACCTGGTAGGAATCAAGGGTTTGCAGGGCCGCTTCAACGATCTCCAATACCACTTGCCGGCTGGCGATATCGCCAGTTGCAACTAAACTTTCTCGATTCTTGATCTTCATTTTGGTTCATCTCCAAATTAGTTGATCAAATTTTTAATGAAACCCTTCCAAGGGCCCGGAAGGAAAGGCAGATTGCGCCGCAAGCATCGGCGGGATATCTACTTTCCATAAACCCAGAGCTTACCTTCCGCAAAGCGCAGCGGGGGCGGGGAAACAAAGCTTTGAAGATATTGCCGACTCCCCCGCCAAAGCTTAGAAAAGATATGTGCCTCATGATTGCAAGCAATATGACTTTCCTTCCGGGCCCCTGAAATCACCGCCCATTTGAAATATGCCAGCTATTTGGCCCTCAACTAATTTGGAGATGACCCTCATTCTTAAACCGCATATTGATCAATCTTTTTTTCGTTGATGATAACCCCTAAGCCAGGCCCCTCGGGTGCGGCGACGTATCCTTCCCCGTCAATCCAGATTCTTGATTCCAAAATACCACCCAACTGCTGGTACGCCTCGATCGTTCGGGTTTTGGGCTCATACATCAGTTCCACCCAAGTGTTGCCCGGAAACGTGCAGGCCAGATGGACCACTGCTGCCAGGCCGATCCCGCTCATGCTGTGGTGAGGGACGAATTGCCTTCTGTACATCTCGGCCATGGCCGCAACCTTGCGCAACTGGGATACGCCCTCGGACATGGCGCAATCAGGCTGGATGATGTCGTAAACCCCGCGTTCTATGAGCCAGCGGAATTCGTGCAGCCCTTGGTTTTTTTCTCCCCCGGCGATGTAAATTTCCGTGGCCTCTCGCAGGCGAATCAGATTGTCAAAATCATAGCGGGAGAGTGGTTCCTCCAGCCAGAGCACCCCCCGGGCTTCCAATTCGCGGGCCATACGCCAGGCCCTCTGAAAATCCCAGACTACCCCCTCCTCGGGAGATGGCAAATTGGTGGCCTGATTGGCATCCACCATAAAATCCATTTTCCCCTGGGTTGCCTTCAGACAGGCATCCACGATGGAAAGGTCATCGGTCATCTTCTCCTTGTGCAGCCGAAGTTTCATGGCCTTGAACCCCAATTCATGATAATGCGCCGCAAGCAAGGCTCTGTCTTCCGGGTTTCCCATTTCCACGGTGCTGGCGTAAGCCAATATTTTATTGCGGTAACTTCCCCAAAGCTTATGCAGCGGAAGGTTTGCCACCTTGCCGATAATATCCCACAAAGCCATGTCAATGCACCAGATGCCGCTTCCGGCATGGCGATAAACCCGGGCCAAGCGTTCCGCGGCCAATGGGTCTTCGCCAACCAAATAGGGCTTGACCTGGGTTAAGATCACCCCGGCAAGATGGCCGCTTGTTCCCCCAATGCCCATAATCCCTTCATCGGTGAAGATGCGCACCAAGGTAAAGTTGTGGGAGGAAACGACCAGGCCAGGCTGCCAGGCAGGACTCACCTTCCCCGGGTAGGGAATCGTAAGGTTATGGGCAACAACATCCATTATCTTCATGAAACCGCCCCCGTTAGGACTTTTTGTGATGAAAAAAGAATTAATAACAGAGCTTCTTGCAAAAGTCCGTAATTTACCCTTCGACAGGCTCAGGGTGAACGGGCTTAGGTTGAAATTATTTAGTTTTTCCGTTCGTGGTGAGCTTGTCGAACCACAAAAAAATACTTTTGCAAGAAGCTCACGTAATAAGGAATTTTTTCGAATTGCCTTGGCGATTGCCGAGGTGCAGACCCCTAAATGCCTAACTATCTCCGCCATCGAAATCCTATACTCTCGACTCCAAAACCATGAACATGGTTCCCCAGCAACGGCTACGCCAAGATGCGGGTGCCGGTTTGTTTAGATAGGTCTCCTAAACGAAGGACGAAGTCTTTCCGGTCCTGGGTATCCCGAAAGATATCCTTGCCTTTTATCTCTCGAATCATCACATGGTGCAAAGTTCCAGGAGCGTCTAACCTGGCTCGACGAGGCATGGCTCTTTTCCACTATAGAACCACTTTAATGCAAAGTGTATATTTCCCACTATGTTCCTCTTCTATGTCCCCTTTCCACAAAAAGGGAAGTCATCGTGGTCAGCAACGTCCCACACTCCCTTAAAGAGTTGACCCCTTAGGATTTTCCCGGCCCCTGAATATGGGCAGCACCTCTCTTTTCCCTATACCACGTTTTTTTCACGACTTCAGGGGGAGGGCTTAAAAGGTATTTTCTACATAATCTGGAAAGGGGCAATTAAAGTGGGAAGCGGCACTTCAATCACTGTCGGTTTCTTGGCATCCAGTGCTTCCCGAAGCGCTTTCCCCAAATTTTCCGGTTCGGCTTTCATCCCTTTGGCTCCAAATACCTCTGCCACCCTGGCAAAGTCGGGATTATTTAATTCCGTCCCTATTATTCTACCCTGAAAATTGACCTGTTGATCGCTTTTGGTAGATCCAAAGGCCTGGTCATTGAAAACTATCGTGATCAGGTTAATCCCGTACCTTACAGCCGTGGCCAGCTCAGGAAGGGCATACATGAATCCCCCGTCTCCAACGACACAGACAACCTGCCGATCTGGAGCTACCAGCTTAGCGCCCAGGGCTGTGGGGAAAGAATATCCCAAGGTGGCAAAATAGGAAGAAGTGATATAGGTGCGCGGTCGCCTGACCTCATAAGCCAGATTGGCCCAGTAACCGATGTTGGTCACTCCGCACACCAAGATAGCGTTATCGTCCAATTCTTTCCTTAGGGATTTGATAATTTGCCCCTGCATGGGGGCCTTTTCCTGGAGCCAATTCTGGTGATTCTTGCGGAATTGTTCCAGTTCCGTGGAATCCCAGCGTCTTTTGCTGACATTAATTTTCTGCACTTCCTCCGCCAGCATTTTCAGGGCGACCTTCGCATCCGCTACCACGGCAACTTCTGCCGGATAACTTTTGCCGATCATGGATGGATCGGCATCCAACTGGATCAATTTCTGGGGAAACTTCAGGGCTGTAGAGGGCCGCGCCTGCTGCCAAGTAATGCGCGTGCCCACAGTCAAGACGACATCCGCTCCAGGCATGGCCCAGCGGACTGGACCAAACCCATAATACGCACCTCCCAGGGAAAGGGGGTGGTTTTCCGGGATCGCCCCTTTGCCCTGGGCAGTTGTGGCTACTGGTGCTCCTAAGGCTTCAGCCAGATCTTTTAATTCGGCAGAGCTATCTGAGACGATAACCCCTCCCCCGGCCCAGACGAGCGGTCTTTGAGCATGGACCAGAAGCTCTGCCGCCCGCCGGATGCTCTGCTTATCCACTTCTACAGAAGGGATATTCCCTCCGGGGAAAAATTCAACTTTCCCGCTGGATCTCATGGTATCCCAGGGGATTTCCACTTCTGTAGGGCGGGGCCGCCCGGTCTTCATCTGGCGCATAGCCGTCTGAATCGCGCCGGGTATCTCTTCAACCTTCATCACCCGCTTACACCATTTAGTGACCGGTCGGACCATATCTAATTGATCATTTACTTCGTGGAGAGCCCCTCCGTCTCTTCCTAAATCTTTAGTCTCGATCTGTCCGGCCAGGAGCAAAACCGGAGAAGAACAGGCATACGCTGTCCCGACTGCCGCTAAAGCATTCTGGACCCCGGGCCCGGGGACAACAAGACCCACCCCTGGCTTTCCTTTGATCCGGGCGTATCCATCAGCCATATAAAGCGCCGCCTGTTCGTGCCGGACCACAGTCAGTCGAAGGTCCTTCTCCCCGTAGAGAGCGTCAAAGACGCTCATGATCTGAACCCCGGGGACAGAAAAAAGGTATTCCACCCCTTCCCTTTTCAACGCTTCTACGATCGCTTCTCCGCCGGTCATTATTGGCATAGCCTTTCCTTTCCTGTATTTTTTCTATTTTTTCTTTTCCTTAGCCTTTTGATAAACCGATTCGATCTTCCGTTCCTTTTCTCTTTTCAGTCTTCCAAGATCTTTTTCCCTTTTTTCAGGGGCCTGAACCAAAATTTCCCACTTCGGCGACGGCGATCTTAGCCTCATACACCCGGCGCATTTCAGCAATCTCGTTTTTATGGCTTGGAGTGAGGCGAAATTCTCCCTCCTCACCACTCATCTTTTTGCCCTTTTCCATAGCGATCTCTAAAGCGCTTTTCAACTCGCCCATGATTTCTAATCCTCCTTTCAAAAAGATTAAAAAAGCGAATTGAAAGAATGGTCTTCAACTTTTTAGATGGAAGGAGTTTATAATAAACCACAATTCTTTTCAACAAAAAGTAAGGGTGCTGCGCTCCGGGGTTACCTGCGATTTGTTGAAGAGGGGGTGGGGATGGGAAGGGTCCCCGAGCTTACAGGTGGAGGATTGGGGCAGAGTTTGGAAGGTGGTCCCGAGTGGTGGCTTTGAGCAGGGAGGGGCAGGGGGAGGAGGCAAAGGAAGATATCGAAGGTGCGGCGATTGTTATGCCAGGTGTTGGCTTCAGCTTAGAATGATGATCTCCTCATGGGCCAAAGTATCGGCCGCGTATCGAATGGCGGCATGAATGTCGTCCATTGTAAGTTTGGGATAAGCCTCCATCAGGTCTGATTCCTTTGCTCCCTCGCTAAGCTTCCGAAGGATCAGTTCAACAGGAATCCGAGTCCCTCGAATGACTGGTTTTCCCATCATCACCTTTGGGTTAATCTCAATGCGATCAGTAATTGTCATCTCCAACCTCCTGTGGTCATTTTACAATCTTGCCATATCCAAGAGCAGGGCATCAAGAAAAAGCTTTTCTTCGCTGTCCTTAGGATACAGAGGGGAAAGGGCATTGGCAAGGCGAAAATCAGAGGAGGCTTTTCTCTGGGGATTGAAGGGAGGGTGGCGAGCTTCCCGGTGAGCTTTAGAGCTATAGGAACTTGGGGGACCAGGGCTTGCCCCTCGGTAAATCCGCTCGACGATCTATCCAAGAATAAAGCATTGTTTCCCGGAACTCCTGAAATCCGCCCCGATCAGTTGCTTCAAAACATACGTCCTCGATCACCTTGGTAATTAAAGGAACCGGATTGTGGGTAAGCGAGGATTTAAAGTGGCATTTGAACCAACGTCCCCTCCTTCCCCAAAAAGAAAGATAGCCCTTATTCGCTCCGGAGGGCGAAGGATGGATCAAAAAATCCTGAGCATTTTATCGGTGGGTCAATTCTTCTGAGTAAAGGTGGGTCAATTCAAATGAGCGCCAAAGCCTTTGGTCTTATTTCTAAAATATGACGCAAAAAAGAGCCTAAATTCCCCTTGACAGAGTATGCATTCCTGCTACCATTCCAAATGCAGACTATCCCTCGTCTACAAAAACATCCTGACCTAAACCATTAGCCTTCTGGAGGATCTTATGAAAAGGAGTTTCCAGAATGTGCCAATAGAGGCTCCGGGGAGATATTGTATCTCCCTGAAGCCTTTTTGTTTTTATTGTTCCTAATTCAAGGAGCACCCGAATTTGATACCGAAACAAGCTCCTGATCTCACAAACTGCAGCTCTCGGATAAAAAGTTTCATAGGGGGTATTTTTTTCGGTCAGCGGAAGAAATAATGAAATACCCAAAAAGCTAGGCGGAGAATCCCGAGACCAATAAATTCTGGGGGATTGTGGGTCGCATGTACCTTATAAATGAAGAGGGAGAAGCATCATGATCAAGAGATCCACAATCAATTTTTGGAAAATGCAGGGAGAGGGGGCATGGGGTATTCAAAGAGTCCTTAACATGATCCATGGATATATATACTACACTCTCTATGACCACTATATAGCCTGCGCCATATTCGTTGCGAGAACATTGAGCCGATTCCCAAAGATTATTTTCAAAACAGTGATTATTGATTTTTTTTCTGGGCGATATCACTGCAAAGTCATCACCTATGAAAACGCCAGAAGGTTGATTGCTTTGGAAGAAGATGTTGTCCTACCTACGGAGGAGTCTAAAAAGATTATACCTTGGGAGATAGCCAACAAGATAATTTTGAAGCACAAGGAACAGCTGGCAATACTTGATTGTCCGTGTCGCATAGAAAAGAAAACAGCCGGGAAGGAATACTGTGAACCAATAAACACCTGTATATTCTACGGGAAGGTCGGCGTTGATTTTGTGACAACGCATATGCCACGAATGAACGGTCATCGGGCCAAGAAAGAGGAGGTCTTGAACCTATTGGAGTTACAGCAGAAGAAGGGTAAAGTTTTCACAGTCTGGTTTAAGGATGCGACTGGTTATCGTGCTGGTGTTCTATGTTGCTGTTGCTCCTGTTGCTGTGCCAGTATGGAAGTTGAAGTGCTGTCGCGGAAAAACGGGATTCAAGGATTGGCAATGACAGCACCATCTGGATACTCGGTTGCAGTCGATATTGAAAGGTGCAAGGCGTGCGGCAAATGCATGAAAGCATGCCAGTATAGTGCGATGAAGATTGTTGAGATTGAGGGAAAGAAGAAACTCAGTTACTCCAAAGATTTGTGTATGGGTTGCGGCGTTTGTATAAGCATGTGCCCACATGAATCAATTTCTCTTGTAGTCGACCCTGACAAGGGCGCCATCTTCGATGTTGACTCAATGGTGGAACTATCCAGAAAAACGGTATCAAACGCCCGGTTATGATAATGGGAGTATGACTATGAAACCACAAAGAATCTATATAACTTATTTGCTTGGGTTGCCCATGTTTATGCTTTTTTCATTTGTTCTTCTCTTGTCATCGTGGACTATAGAGAGAATTCAGTTAAAAAAGGTGGTTCCAACAGGGAAGAAAAATTGATGCACGTTTCCTAAAGATTTGTTAAGATTGGGGGACGTAGTGGAAAATTAACACCTTTGATCCTCTCCCTCCTTTTTTCGAATTGCCTTGGCGATTGCCGAGGTGCAGACCCCTAACTTCCTCGCTATCTCCCCAGCGCAATCCCATACTCTCGACTCAAAATCCATGAACATGGTTCTCCAGAAAAGGCCAGGCCAGGATGCGGGTGCGGGTGACGAAGTCTTTCCGGTCCAGGGTATCCCGAAAGATCCCCCTTGCCTTCGATTTCTCGAATCATCACGTGGTGCAGGGTTCCAGGAGCGTCTAATCTGGGTTGAAGTGACATAGCCCTCATCATCAAAAATACACCCAAATGTAAAGTGCATAATTTCCATTACCTTCCTCTCCTACGTTCTCTTTCCACAAAAAGGGAAGTCAACGCAGTCAACAACGCGCTCCTCTGAGGCGTCCCCCTTCTTTCACAAGAAGTGTCAAAGAGAATTAAGTGATATGTCCCCCGAATTCAAGGATATTTGTGAAAAATTAAAGATGTCAAGCCTGACCCCTTCTCCCTTTTTGTTCCATGCTATCGATGATGAAGGGTGGTTTGGGGAGAGTAATCTTGATCCTATGAGGGCGAAAAACCATAGGCTTTGGTGGTTGGTGACTTACGCATTATCTTAAACAAAAAATCCGGGAAAGAGTACAACTCCAAGCCTGAAACTTTTCAATCTCAATTCAAAAGACCAAACCTCTGCCTTGGGCTGACTGATGACAATGCGTTGCTTTCCGAATTCGCTCCTAAATCTATTTCAATACTTTATTACAATTGCCTGACCCCAGACACTGACCCCAGACACAGACAAGATATTTTCGTATTTTCGAGCAATTTCTATCGGTTGTTTACAAACCATACCGAATAATCTTCCAGGAGCTGATGATTCTGCGATTTTTTATTAATGGCTTTCAAATCTGCCAAGGGGAGGACGAATTTTTTTCGATCGACTTCCCGCCGAACAACAACATAAATACCCGCTTCCCAGTCATCAAGGTTGTCGACGAAATCAATTAGGCTAAATTTATCTTTATAGGAGGGCTGGGTTACTTTCAACTCTTCATACTCCCTCTTGCTACCTGGGCCGAAGACATAGAACTCTTCCCAATCAAAGTCTTCGATACCAGTAAGTCGGCAAGGTAACTCAACATGCTGTTTAAGATATTTTAGGTATTTTTTTAAGGTTGCTCCGGTTACACCATATTTTTTTGTTCCCAGGATGGCCATAATTCTTTTTTCTTGTTTATCAAAATAAACCATCATCGCCCCCTAAATTTTTCTTCTATCCCTTCTGAAAACACCCAGCTAATCCACCCCCCGAGGAAGGAATCCTTGGGACAAGCGCAGCACATGGGGAGGTGGAAGCCGTGAAAACTGAATGGTGAATGGAATCGCAAAACGGGGAATAAACTATTTTCTTAAAGCCTCCAAAACCATTGGAAGAATACCATCCTTATCTAAAGTCCCGAAAATAAACCACCTTAGCCATTCATCAATAAAATCAAGCGCGTCTTTTCCGAGGCAGCGATTAGTAAGGTCAAAGGCTTCATGGTGATTTCCAATAGGTTGAATATGATCAAATCTTAGAATGGATTCGTCAGATCCGGAAATAGGGAGTCTCTCCCAAAAGAACTGGGGATATTCGCATTGCAGCACCCTTTCCACAAATGCATCTGCATACCCAGAGCGTTTCCCGCTCCCCTCATCGCGACCATAATATGGAGCAACTAATAAGGTTGGTGCTGTTTGCCACTTTGGCTTCCCACTCGTCAGTTTGCGATCAACTTGCGGTCCATTCTCCCCAATGACCAAAAGGGGACGCCTTTTGGTACGATACAAAAGGCGGACTTCATTTGGATATTCAGGTAATGCTGCTACGGGGAGGGAAGCTTTTTTCCGTCGTTCACTTATGTTAAAGGGGGAAAATTGAACTTGTGCTTTGTCATGGCAGGTAGGATCATCAGTTCTTCCTATAACCGTTACCCGAGTAGGTATTTGTTCAACATGAGGTACGTAGGCTAAAATAAGGCTTCCCCTTTTAGGGAAACGCGTATCATCTTTAACCCACCAGGATTCGGGGCCTATCAGTCCTTGGACAGAATCCTCATGGTAGCTCAGGATCGAACCTCGTTCGTGATTTCCAGATGTCCGAAGAGAAAAAAGCCTCACCCTTAAATTCTTCTATTTTCTCTCCCGCAAGGCTATCTAACCATTCACACCCTGCAAAAAAGATTTCATCGTACCGAGGTGAGCGAATGGAAATTGCTGTTTTTGAAGCCTTCCTTTTTTCAGAAAGCCTTTGCTGAATCCTGATTTTTGCCTCCTTCAAGTTTTTGCTTCTGCGCTTTTGTTCCTTGGTGCTCAATTTCTTCCTTGCCGGCTCTTCAGAGGGCTCAGGTTCCTCTGGAACAGAAAAATCAAGGTATTCTCCTGGGGCTGCTTTTAGCATTGGCTTAGTCAAATAAACATGATTCAAAAGCCCTGGAGTATCAGCCCCGAATTTTCGGATAGCCCATTTGATTGCAGAAGTAACAGTGATTGGAAGGCCTCCTTCGAGCAAATTGTCCAGATTTTCATTTTTTAAAGACCAGCGGAAAAAATCTCCATCCCGATAATCTGAGGGAATAGATTTTTTTTCGGCCCCTATGGAAGAGCAGGCAGGCTCTAAGCGCTTATAAACCTCTACTGACCAGGGGCCGAAGTGGTGAAATTTCCACTGAATGCCGGTGAAAGTTTGGCCCTTATTTCTCTCAGCATGGGCCAGATCGGCCAAATAGACATACTTTACAAGATGAATTGGTCCAAGCTCGCGGTTGCAGAAATCTTCCCCGGCTGCGAGTGCAATAGCATATTGGATGATTCTATCTACTTTTTCTGAATCCATAAGAATATTTTAACGAACTTTTCAAAATATGGAAATGATTAAAAGCGCATCGCTGGAGATGCAGTTTCATAGCATAACCATAAGAAATTTACCCCATACAAGAGGAATCGTCAACACCAAATGAAATACCAAATGAAATAATTAGACTGATTCCAAAAAAAAGGCCTCCGCGGCAATGAAATAAAACTCGCGATTGTTGCGCCGAGCCACCACATGCATCGTCCCCCCGGGCGCATAGATGCGCGGCGGACGGAGCATGGCGATCTGCAAGGTCGAACCGCACCATCTCTCTCACCATACAAGGTCATAGCCGCTCAACCCCCTGCCCTTACACTTAATAAGATTTGCCAACCACATTCAATAAAAACAGGACCTTCAACCTTCTAAGGTGTCCGGTTCCTCGGCGCCCTCAAAAGACCAAACCTCTGCCTTGGGCTGACTGATGACAATGCGTTGCTTTCCGAATTCGCTCCTAAATCTATTTCAATACTTTATTACAATTGCCTGACCCCAGACTCCACGTTGCCGATGAAAGTTGTTCAGCATACGTCGCAATCCCTTTTTAATCAGGTCATTCCTTCCAACCATAGAATTCTTCCTGTAGATACTTCGCGGGCTCGTCGCAATCCCTTTTTAATCAGGTCATTCCTTCCAACCATAAAAATACTA
Source organism: Deltaproteobacteria bacterium (assembly GCA_016875165.1). Lineage (GTDB taxonomy): Bacteria > Desulfobacterota > SM23-61 > SM23-61 > SM23-61 > JAHJQK01. The sequence goes on along the minus strand of VGSF01000014.1, from coordinate 18,617 downwards.
AATAATAAAACTGGCCAAAGTCTTGTCGCAATCCCTTTTTAATCAGGTCATTCCTTCCAACCCGATAATGCCGAAGGATCTCATCAGGCCAATGAGGTCGCAATCCCTTTTTAATCAGGTCATTCCTTCCAACGCTGGACTTCCTATGTGCGTGTTATTCAATGTAAAGAATAGGGCCTTTCGCGGACTTAGGCCGAACCAAAGTCCCGATGCCTTTGGCACGCTGTTTTTTGCCTTAAAATTTGTCATGAACCATTCAAAATTACACATAATTTCGTTTTTGCGCGAACCCTAAATTCGCGAGTTTGAAATTTCTTTAATTTCAGATGGTTAGAAAAGGCTTTGCTGGCGAAGGGGTTCGCGCAAATTTCTCCATCAAACCACAACATAATCCTCATCTTGTTGAAATCCCTCGCCTTTTCCGGAATATTCAACCACCCTTACGCACTTTTCGCACAAGATATAGTATCTCACGCTGTCTTCAATTGGCTCAATTAGCTCATCCATTTTTATCTTCATATTCCCGAATCTCCTCCTGTCCAGGTTGCACTCGAAAACGCTCTTCAGGACTCTTTCTCCGTAACCCTTCATTGCCTTCGCCACCCTGGCGAGACGCTTGGGGTCACTTATGTCATAACTGGCAACTATATGCAGGGCTTCGGTGCCCATAATCCCCTCCTGTAGATTTTTCGATCAAAATGGTCCCCTGAGCGGAGGATCTGCGCATCAGATCACCAGGAATTCTTCATCTTCCGTGACTTCTCCCCAGCCGCAGATTTCAACTTTATCCTGGCAATCTCCGCATAATCTATAGTATCTTACCCTGTCCTTTCTTCTGTCGATGATCTCTTCAACCCTCACCTTAAGCTTCTTATAAATCTCAGCCGAGAAGTTGCACTCGAACACACTCTTCTGCACGCGGGTCCCGTAATTTTTCAGGAGCTTCATCAGCTTTAAACGTTTGCGGTCGTCAACTATATCGTAGGAAATCATGATAAACATTTCTCACCTCAGGGGCATAGGTTGATATTCTGTTTCTTCACCTTTCAGATACCTGGCAAAGTGGCGGACCTGTTCGCGTATGCAGTCCCGGTAGGTCAACTGGTCCCCGGTTAAATGATACTGCACCTTCTGGCTCATTTTTCTCTCGTATTGGGCAATGAATTTTCGAAATCCACTTTCCGTCAGGACGACGGCAGGTTTACTCTTTCCGGCAGTCTCTGACGCCGTTAGCGACTCTTCTTCCTCTTCCCTTTCCCCAACCAGGACTCTCGGTTCTTTTTCCGTCGCCATCGGCATTTTTTCCTCAAAATCAGAGGGAAGGAGCGCTTTCAGGTTGAACACACTCAGGACAAGCGTATCCACAATGATTGGCCTCCACTCTTCCATCAGGTCCAGGGCGAGAGACGGGCGGCCATAATCAACCGAGTGAAGCGAGCCAAAATAGGGGTCAAATCCAACCAGGTTTACCGCGGCTATGACCTGATTCAGAAGAAGTGTGTATCCCAGACTGAGGAGGGCATTTATGGGGTCCGTCGGGGGCCTTCTGACCCGACCCGGAAATGCAAATTGCTCCTCCAGGAATCCCCTCGAAAAGCCTTCAAAATAGATGGCGCTTCCCCGTCCTTCATAACCTCTAAGAGCATCGAGAGAATCGCCTTCATAAATCTTGGGCATTAAATTTCGAAGAGCAAGAATCTGGCCTTCAAGCTCAATATTTTCTCTCTCGCGGTTCAGCCGCATCAGAACCGTTCTTAAGTTGGCCAGTTTTCCCTTGACGATTGACCTGGCAGTTTTCAGGCAAAAATTGCCATCCTCCATCTTGCGGAATTGTTCTCTCCGCAAAAGAATATTTTTCCCCAGGGCCGCCTGGAGCCGTCCCAGGTACCGGCCCTGCCTGGTCATAAAGGCAGTATCAATCCCTTCCCTGAGAAGATGACGGATAGCCGCAGGAGTAAGATATATATTTCCGAAAAGGACGACCTGCTCAAGCTTAAAAAGGTGGACGGTATGCGCAACCGCTCCTTCCTTCTTGATGATAAGTCTTCCTCCCTCCTTTGAAACCGTAGCCTGCTGTTCGGTCAGGTATAGGATGCTCATGGCCAACCCCATAGGTAAAAGGTGTAAGGTAAAAGGTGAAAGGTCATAAAGAAACGAACGCCTTCATAGCCTGCCTTTGATCTCTTCAATCCTATCGCTGTTAGAAAACTCTTGGAGTAGCAACTCCAACTTCTCCTTTTCTCTTCGAAGCTCATCGATTCTATCCAAGAGATATCGATATCGTTTCATCAACTCTTCAAGTGAAGAGGGAGATATGGTGTCCGCCTCCTTTACGGGGACCAAGCCGGGATTGACATGGAGGAGGGGGGTTGGATACCCTCCTTCGGGAACCGTTAGGGAGCAGTTGCACGGAAGATAAGCCGTGGTTTCGGGCAATAGTTCTCTTATCTTCGGGCAGCTTATGGGATTTGACTTAAGGCGCGAGGCCAAACGGTCCACCTTTTTCGGCCGGTAATCGGGACAGGGTTCAAGGATGCTGTGAAGGACCCTGAAATCATCTTTCAGAAAACCGACGGTAAAAAAGACCACCATTTTTTCTTCGTGGCTGAGCATCCTTCCCGAACCGGCCTTCCGTTTAATCTCCCCGATGACCGGACAATTCTTCTCCAGCCGCCTCAAGGAATCAGAGGTCTTTTCGGAAACCCAGTCGTACCTTCGATTTTCGGCAATTTTAATGAAGCCCTGAATCTCCCTCCGGCTTACTGAGCGAATTTTTCTAATCCCTAAAAGCTGATCTTCATAGGGCTCGCCGTAATCATCAGTGAAAAAGCATCGCCTTCCCGTCCTGGGATTGAGGCCCAGGGGAAGCATAACCGGATTATCCTCATACCCGATCCCCTTCCCCTTAATTCCCAGAAAAAGGGATAAGGTTATTTCCGTAAAAGGAGCCCGAATTTTATCGAGCAAGACATTCAGGAATCGCTGGGCGAGTTCCAGAGGGATGAATTCTGCAAAAAAGAACCAGACCCTTTGATCCCTTGCACCTGAATTTTCCAGATACGCCGGAATACCGTATTCCCGCGCTTTTTCAAGGATCTCGCGCGCGTAATGTTGAACCTTATCTTCCAGAAGGGTAAGAAACCCTGTGTTCTTTGTATTCTCAACGACCTTTCGCCAGGGAATGCCAACATGGATACAAGCGAATTTAAGAGCTCTATCTCCTCTAAGCTGGTAAACTCCGTATGTTTCCTCCCCCCTGAGGTGGCCGCAAATCTCCTTGAAGCCCAATGTTCCCTGGACATGGGAATGAGCGGGGGTCCCGGTTGCCTCCAGATGGTATCGGGCATAGCCGAATTCTCTTCCTTGGAAGAGGTTCAGGATGATGGCAATGTCTTCCTCGGAGAGATCAAGGGAAATGGTTTGAAAGGAGGGAACGATTTTTCTATCCGATCCCTGAACAGCCCTTGCTGATCCCGTGAATCCCACTTGGTCGTAGAGGGAGGCGAGCATCTTTTGGGCATCGAGGTTCTGAGGGGAAAGAATAACTGACCTCTGCAGATGTTTCAGGGCGCGCTCCCAGACGCCTTTTTCGTAATAAAGAAGCGCCACCCGGAAATGGGATTCAGGGTTGTCGGGGTCGAGCGCAATCGCCTTTTCATAAGACTCCCTGGCCTGGCGAACCATACCCAGCTCCTCGCAGAGCTTTCCCCATTCCAAATGGACCGAAGGGTCCTGGGAAGGGAGGTTTCTTTTGGCGGCCACCACCTTCCGCGCCCTCTCCTCATCCCCTTCTTCCATATAGGCCTTGGCAATGGCGATATAGTGGAGGTGATTATAGGGGTCAGTTTTTATTTTAGCCTCAATTTTTTGAATCAGAGGAATCATCTACTTCACCCGAAAACGGCAAAGTCGCTTGGAGATTGAAATCAACGGTTGTCAAAGTACATATTTTGGGAATTCATGGTCTCTTGACGTAATTTAAAAAATACGTCATATTGAAATTATGATAAATCCTGATCCCTCCTTGGAACCTGACTGGGATGAAGATAATATTAACCATATTGCCGGTCATGGTCTTCGACCGGAACAGGTGGAAGAAGTTTATTATGGCGAAGGTCCTTATCCACCCCTCGCGATTAAAAACAAAAAAGGAAGCGGCCAAAAATCTTATTTCCGGAGACTGAAAAAATGAGCAAACTTCCAGAAAAAATAAAGAAAAAGCTTAAGGCCGAAGCCTTGGCCTGGGATGCTTCTATCGCCAAAGAAAAACCGGAAGATGCTGCCAGACTTCTTGACAAAGCCGAACCCTTTGTTGCCATGCGCCCTCCGCGCCAACCCATCTCCCTGAGCCTTGACCCAGTGGATATTTCCATGGCTAAGCGCATTGCCCGCAGGAAAGGGATTTCTTTTACCCATTTGATTTCCATGTGGCTGCATGAAAGGATAAACCAGGAAAAAGTTGCCCAATCGTAAAATGCCCCCAATCAGGACTTATTCCGGCCAACCTTCAGCCGCCCTTCGTGGGAAATTCATTTTCAACTTTACTTAACTGGCTTCCTAATTCCCTGGGAAAGTCAGCCGCCGAGCAGGCATCCTTTCTATACCCCGCGTGATTAAAATCGTTACGATAAGGTGACAATTTATTCAAGGCTTTGGCTAATTCACGATTTCCTTGGTCTCGATTTCCTGGATGAAAGATTTAGCCCTCTCAGGGTCATCCTGCTTGCGAAATGACGTCATCTTTTTCAGAATACTCTCCGGCGTTTCCATGCCAACCTCTGTCAGGCCCTTTTGACTCTCCAGGGAAAATCCAGCTCTCTGACAAGAGCCTGAAAATTCCCGATGCGGGCGCAAATTAGAGATTCCACACATTCGAACAAGGAGCGGCATTCTTCCCTGGAAATGGGTTTCATCCCGTGGGCTAAGATGGAAAAGTTGCGCTTATACAGCAGAGCTTTGAACTTATTATCCTGCAGAAATTGGTCCCCTGTCGAAACGCCCAACTGGGCAAGCAACTCATAACTTTTTTGTAGACCCAGCCGGATCTTTCCTTCTCTATCCCTCAGTCCTTCGTAATAATTCCTTCTTGAGGCAGGTATTTTGTTAAGGTCCACGTCAGAGGTCTGGATCTCGATGGGTGGGCTGGAAAGTTCCCATTGGGCAAACATTTCGGTCATCCGGTAAAGACGGGAAAGGGCGTCGTCATATTTGCCCTCGTCAAAACGGCGGCGGGCATTATTAAAAATATCGGCCAGCGCATCTTCGTTGATCCTTTCTTTCTCCAGAATTCTGGAAATACTCACTAATCTTTGGGGGATCCCCTCGCCGATCTTGAAAGGTTGAACCTCGGGCTGCGAAAAATTGACTTTGCTATAATACCCGCAGAACTTCTTATGATCGAATGCCTCCCAGCATTGATAGGCCAGGGCAAGGTTTGTTAAACCATCCAAGAGCAACCTTTGATAAGAATCGAGCAGGAATGAGTTGATGGATTCCGCGATTTTTAAAGCAGCCTCGAACCTCAATTCCAGGATGAACCTTCTGCTCATCTGTAATTCCTGCAGGGCGAAGATGCCTTCGGGAGTTATCGATAGAAATTTTTCCGTCCCGTCCATGACAACTCCATTTTTTCTATCCCCGGTAATGTACTTCAAGGATCCGCAGGCGTGAAAAATGGCTGAGATGACTGCTCCCCCGGTCATGGCCTTCGTTCCCGAAGTGAAATCAATTTCCATATCCTCACAATCAAACCCTTTTTGCTGGATTTCCCTGATGAGCGCGTTCATTTCCTGGAAAACGGACTGAATGTCCTCGGGTGAATTAAGCTGATAGATTAGGTGTCGCTTTTCGTCCATACCAAGTTCCCGGGCAATATCTTCCGCATATTTTTTGCTCACCGAGGAAGCCACAAAAGCTACAAAATCGGGATGGCTGTGGCGGATGGTTTTGACCAGCGGCCGGACGATGTTCGTGTCCGGCCGGGTTCTCGTTCCAACGGTCAAAATCAATGCTCTTTTCATTCCTCAACCCTTTCATTCAGGATCCAATAATACCCTCTTGTGCTCAAACCGAGAAAAGATTGATTCATATATATATTTATGGTATTTTTATATATATGAAAAACGGGAGGGAGAAGCATGAAAACTTTAGTCGATATCGATGAAACTTTCCTGAAGGAAGCCATGATTGTATCCGGGGCCTCGTCCAAGAAAGAGACGATCATGCTGGCCCTGGAAGAGCTTATTAAGTCGCGCCTTCGGCAGCAGCTCAAAAGTAAGAAGGGAAGCGGAATCTTGCCCATGAATTTTTCTGACTTAAGGAAGATGCGCCAACGCCGCGCAAAAACCCACAAAACCCTTTAAAACATGTCTCCCTTGGTTCTCATTGATACCAGCGCCTGGATCTGTTTCTTCGCCCGACGGGGATATGCGGAGATCAAAAATACCATCTCCCTCCTTCTGGACGAGGATCTGGTCGCCATTGCCGGTCCGATCATGGTTGAACTCATCCAGGGGGCTCGGATTTCCGAAGAGAAAGAAGATTTGAAAAGGTGGATCAAAGGCCTCCATTGGCTTCCCGTATCCGACGCCCTCTGGCATAGGGCTGCCGAGATGTCCTTCTCTTTGCGGAGGAGAGGAATTACTACATCCCCCATTGATACGTTGATTGCCGCTTTGGTTATAGAATATGACTGCTCCCTCCTTCATCGCGACTCGCACTTCGATCTCATCGCCCGCCATTTTGATCTGAAATGCCATACTGCCTAAGGCATTTCTTCATCGTGCCTGGTTTCTCGTTCATCGTTCTGTTCTTATCGACCATCGTTTTTTGTCGCCTTCATCCACCCCATGGGCAAAACTTCGTTCTCGCTCTTCCTCCAGACCCGCCGGGACTTTGGCGCCGGATCGCCGGGCCTTCTCCCGCTGCCACAAGCATCCCGGATTGATGCCTAAATTCGGCCAGCAGGGCCAACCTGGGAAAAGTAAATCTTATGGCTATACCTAAGGGGTGACAAGGTAGATATCCGCCGAAAGCAACAAGTTTGATTTAATTACCTTTCTTGGTATCGTCTGCCTTTAAAAATGACTCTATTAGGGTCCTTTTCTTGTACTTCTTGAATTGCGGGCCAAGATGATCTCGGATAGCCGCTGCCAATTTGGTCCTGTCAAGGTCATTCGGAAGCTTTTCAAGTTCCTGGATTATCGTTCCTATTTGGCCGGCATCTTGTGGTTTGATTGCTTTTAATCTGGCAATCAGACTTTCAACCTTGGAAGGTGCTTTCGATTTAGCCCCAGGCTTTGGGAGGTCCTCACCAATTGGTGGTTCGAAATACCCATACCCTGCGCTTGTTTTGCCACCGGCCCCCAAATCCATAAGTCCTCCCCTAAGCCATTTTTCTGCTCGGTCTGCCAAGGCCATTTCTTCACTTATAAGCCCAAATTCAAAAGTAGTACCTGCCTTGATGGTAAGAAAATAAATAGGTACAGGGGAAAGCCAATCCGCAGGAGGGGTTAGGTTATGTTGTGAATCCCTGTTTTGAGCGTAATAGTCACTATAATGTGGGTTCATTATATCTACTTCGAGCACAGGAAAAGTTGTTGGCAGGCCGTCGAGAAAAAAGACCTTTCCTTGACGATTCTTTTCTGGTGGGGACTCTATGGGATTTTTATCTTCTGAGCCGAAAACATCCCGAATAATTTTAGGAGTTGCGCCCTCTTTGTCAAGAATTTCTGCGTAAGCCCGAGCCAGCCCCTTTGCTCCGCTGGCAGGCAGATAGGGAAAGCCATAGAGTGGGTGAAAGATAAAGCTTGTTTCGAGGACACTGGTAGAACCAAGGCCCAAAATCAAACGTTCTCCAGTCGTTAAAAAAACCTCTCGAGTTATGTACCCGAACCGTCTAAAATCAGCCAAAAAGTTCCTTTGGCGCTCCCGATAGCTAGTAAGACATTGATCAGGGAAACGAATTTGGCTAACTTTCTCAAAAAAGACTTTTTTCTCTTTGTCCAAAGCCCAATTGTCTCCCCATGCCCAAATGAACTTATTAAAAAGGAGCCCTAAGTTACTGGCCTGATCGAGCCGATCACGGGTAGCGAAGGTTCGGGAATCATGAGGTAAAGGAAGATTAAAAGGGATTTTTGATCTTCTATCATTTCCACCATTTCTTCTTCTATCTCCTTGCTGGCCGCTATGCTTGCTACCTTTCTCCAATCTTTGACGATTTTCATCCATTTTTACTCACCTCATTCTTCGGTTCTGGCAGAACTGCCTCGGCGAAACGGCGTAACCAAGTTAGGTAAGCTAATGTTTCGTTGGTAGCATAACGGTACTTTTCGCTATTTGCAAAAATTATCCTCTTGATTAAGTCTGAGTCTTTTATGTCATCCCACTTCAAATTGTTGAACAACCATCCCTGAAGGTGGTTATACACGATTTCATGGGGGTCTTTGGTGTCCCCCTTCCCCTTATATTTAAGGAAGGCCAGCGTCTGCCCCAGTCCATTGGTGTGAATCAGGGCGGGAAGCTTGAGGACCAATCCCTTATATTTATCTTTTATATCTTTCGAAGCTCGGTTAATCTTTTCAACTTCGTTCCAGGCAGAACTAGCTCGTTTTTGCTCCAGCGTTTGTTGCATCTGAATCCTCCTTTATTAAAAAATTGACGTAGACAATTCCCCTTCCAATGCTTGAATCTCCTCCGAATTGAGTACGCTTATCAGAAAGTTCGGTGACGAGCTTTATGACGTCAGCCGCGGATTTTAATCCTTCAGGACGACTGCCCCAATCGGTGGCTGGATCGTTAGCCATTACAATCGAATAAAGAAGCGAGTCCGATGGCAACGTTTCTTCATAAAACAGGGCTCCTTTGGCAACGGTTTTTGACTCATTATTAATCCTTATCCGCGCCTGCACTTCTGTTGCAAGCTTGACAAAATCGCGAAAAGCATTCTCAGGTAGTACTAAGAGGCTCTTCATCACTTTATCCCGCCAAAATTTATATTCATTTTCCTGGGGAAAGGCATTTTGGGCTAACCATGCCGCAATCTTAGTTACTGCGGTATCTTGGGTAAAGTGAAAAGCAAAATCTTCCAGTAATACTCCACTCCCGTCAGAAATATCATTGCCAGCTTGTATCCCTAACACTTTATCGCTGCCAGGTTCAGCAGGCACATTCCACTGGACCGATTTCCCCGCTATAGTTAAATCACGTTTCAGCCGTTCTAAGGCAAAGCATGATGTGCAATAGGCAAACACCCCTCTCAGTGAGCGGACAGGGAAGAGCAATAGCCGAGCATCGGTAAACGTAACGGCCCCAGCAAACTCTAATTTCTCGTCCCTTTCCAATTCTGGACCAAAGATGTATTTAATTTTTTCTCTGTCCTTGTTTTGGTTCTTTCTATCTCTAGTTTCAAACCATTCCCGAATTGCTCCTTTAACCCCTGAAGCCTGGGCGATAGGGTAATCAGTATAGCGCTCTCGCTGGATAGGTAAATCCACTACACCCAAACTTGATCCACTTCCGCAATGAAGGGAAGTCTCGGTGTACAGAAACATTATTTTGGCTTCTTTAAACATAGTTCCACCCTCCTATTAAAATTAATCCCAGACCAGCCTCGGCATTTTCATCCGATATGCTTTGGCGGTAAAAGGTCGAAAATAATTCCTCCGCGTCTCCCTTGACTAGCTCAAAGAAAAAAACACTACCCGCAGGGACAGCCTTTTTCATTGTTTTGGGTTTTCGTTCGACCAGATTGAATCCACCTATTCCAACCGGTTTGCCAACGGCCGCGCTTACGATTTTGAATTTAAGGCCGGTTCGCTCACCTTCCATTGTTTTGACATCAACCCAGGAAGGCAACCACCCGTTTTTAAAAATAGCGGGGGTGGTTAGTATCACCTTAAAACGGCGCGTTGATTCAATCTTCTCCTTTATGCGATTTGTTTCAAGAATAAAGTCCGCCACTTTTTCGTAATAGGCGGAACGCCAGTCTCCACCAAGGCGAAGGAGTTGTTTACCTTCCTTAGGTAATAACTGTGTCCCATCTATCGCCAGTAAAAAACCTATCCCGTCAGCTAACCGAAAATATTCCACGCTATAGAGAGCTCCTTCGGAGACAGTCCTGCTCTCTCTTCCTTTCCCAATCCCTGTCCTTACTTCTTTCATGTATAAAGATTTTATTGTTTCACCCTCAAACAATTTGTCCCAATTTTGATTATGGGTTTCGCCGTATAGGTAATGTTGCATCTGCTGCAGATTCAAAAATCCGTCAACCCTCTCAAGGGCATTTTCCGTTCTGCACCATAGAGGAATGAAACCAGCGGGAGCATTGCTTGTAGCAGGTAAACCTCTCAGGGGAGCAAGTAATTGCAATTTGGTTTTTTCTTGCCCTTTCACTTTAGCCATATCCTTTGGCATTGGGAAGTAGGGTTCAATTCCATCTTTATTTTTCTTTCCCAGAAGGAAGCTGCTAATGCGCAGTGAACCAGTAGCTTTATCTGGTGTGCCAATCTCGTTAACCACCAATTCAGCTTGTTTCGGGATCTTTTGTCCTTCACGAAAGGCTCCATAGGTCTTGTATTCGGGAAAAACTTCACTCAATATTTTGGAACGAAGCGCGCCATAGAAGGTCGTAGGAGGGGGAGGAAAAACTATACTGCGGGCAAGGTGATCATCACCTGCCGAAAAAGGCTTCCCATCACGAAACATCAAGACATCTGTTGGTTGAATAAAAATATTCATTGGTTTTCTCCTCTGGCTAAAAAAGTTGAGAGCGAAAGAAACTTACCGATTTCAATAAGTCCTTTTCCTGCTTCTTTAAGCTTGACTAACCCTTGCACTTGTTGTTCTACATCGGTTTTCAGTTTTTCTGTCTCTTCTTTAGATAAACTCTTTGCCCGGTGCCTATAAGCTAAACGCAAAAGCTCTGCCTGAATTGCCTTAATCGGTAACGATTCAAGGGCAGTGCTTTCAATGTGGAAATCAGAAGCAAATTTTGCAGAAATGCCTTTGTCCTGGCTAAATAACCTCACCCAATCCCTTAAAAGTTGAATCGTATCAATGCCCGGCTCTCTGTAAAACCATTTCGTTCCAAATTCCTCCGTTCCACCCGAGCGTTTGGCAAGGGCGATTGAGAATGCGTTACGCCCGAGCTTATTTTTTGCCTGCTTTTCATTAGAACGAGCGGTGTCGAGTACTTGGCCCAGATTTTGGGTGTGGTGGGCAATGCAAACGCCCATACTTGCCGAGGCTTTTGTACCCATTGTAAGCGCAAAGCCGTCTTCGGTTCTCACAAAACCTGTTGCCTCGTCGCTCCAGCAAGCCTTGTTCTCATTTCCTTTCAGATTACCCGAAAAGAAGACCCGCAACTTTTGCATCACCTCAGGCAAGTCGCGAAGCGAGACAAATGCCAGAACATCATCTCCCCCCGAATAAATCAACTTACCCAAATGCTCCTCCTCAATGACCTTTCGCGCAATGAACAGCGAGAAGTCTCGTAGGGCTTTGCTGGTGGCAAGATGCAAGGAAGGATTTAATGGGCGGCGTTCTTCACCTATGGCGATCCAATCATTTTGGCCCTCCAAATTGTTCCAAATGGTCGGGTGCAAAATATCCTTTAAATGGGGGGCTTTTTCTCCCGAAAGCCATTTTCCCATTTCGTCACCGTCCATTGCTAATACGGCGTAATACCTGGAAGGAAATCCAATTTGGATATCAGCCTTTCGCCCTCGATCAAATTCACTAATTACCTTTTTCAATTCCTTTAGGTATTTGACCGCAGATGTTAAGTAGTCACTATTGAAGTCGTCATTCAAATCTTTTTTCAATTCCTTTTCATCGAACGATTCTTCAAATAGCCAATCACCGTCTAATCGAGAAAATTTCCATGCCAAAGGTAAATTTTTTCCGGCGCTTTCACATGCTCTCTTTACTTGGGGAAGTGGTTCACTTTTAGCTTGTTCCGGTTTTTTTGAAAAAAGCCGCAATACCGCATCACTATAACCATCCACTGCAACCGTCAGTGGAACATAACTCAGATTTTCAATGACTCGCAGTTTGAATGCCGAAGTGGCCACCGTACTTGTTGAGGGAAAATTCAGCTCTATACCCAACTTCTTTTCTTTGTTGAAATATTCCGATGCGTATCTTTTTACAAGGGCGATTGCTCCCAGCCTTTCTCCGATTCGGATTCGCCCCTCCGAATTTAGCTGAACAGCCTGCCAGAAACGGTTCAGTCCCCCAAAGTCGTCACAGTCATGCACACCTTTATCATCTGTAAAGGCTTTCGGATGAACTGGTTCATGAATCCCTGTTAACGTGCATTTGAAATGGGGCTCAGATTGTTGGGCAAAGTCGCGAATTGTCTTTCTGGAACCCAATGCCTTTTCGGTAATTTTGTATAGATTTCCATAAGCAGTTCCAAGATTAGGAGGAAATCCTTTCTCATAAGCCCTGAGGAACCGGTCAAAAACCCAATCTTCTCCGAGGTTGAGCAAATTTCTGCAGAGATCTACAAAAGCATACAATCCAGCCTTACCAACACCATTCCCCAAGGTATCCCATTTCCAGCCTATCCAATAAGTTTCAAGAAAATGGGCTATTTGTCGATCCCAAATTGGTTCCCATTCAGATAGGGTACAGTTAAGTTTTCCGACAAGGTTTCTTTCTAATTTCTCTCGTATCCATTTAGCGATAGCAAAGAGTTCTCCCTTAACTGTCCTTTCCGCTTCTTCAGCAACTTCCTTGATTTGATTTGCGGGCAAAATTGCAAGGAAGCGGTTTGTGAGAGTTGAAGATGATAATTTGATTGGGTCTGGTTCGCTAATGAATTGAAGTCCTTTTTCCTTTAACCACAAGCCCAAAAATGGCTGTTTAACTAAGTCAGGAAAGATAACGGCATCTGGCCCAAACTTTTCACAAACGACTTTCATCCCACACCAAGAGAGCCAGGATAGAAGATAGGAACCAGCCCACAAATCCTGTGTCTTTCTGGCAGTGGCAATGGAATCCTGCACGGGACCGATTTGGAAAAGCAGAAATCCAGGGTCAGGTAGTGAACCGGCAATTGCAGACGTCACGCGTCGATGTTCCCAGATCGAATGATCTGGGATACGAGTGTCGGAAGGAAGCAATTCCCACAGCTTGCCCAGTTTTGCCACATCAAATTCCTCTTTTTGGAGCAATTCGATGAGCTCTCTCCACAGTGAAAGATAAATTTTCCCCTGGTCGCCAAGATAAGTTTTTGAAATTTCTTGAATTGCTGCTTCTACCGATTTCATCACCTCCTTTTCGTCAAGCATCTGGAGTGTTTGTGGAATTAAAAATTGTTTGCCTGAAAGCGGATGTATAATTATTGGTTCTTTGAGAAAATCCAGAGTCAATTCTTTTTCTTTGGGGAAGTTTATACGGTCACAAGCTGATGCCAGCCTGTCAGCCGTTTTTATTAATTCTGGAATTTCAGCAGGAAGGCCAAGCATTTCCAGAAGCCTCTTTCCTCTTTCTTCATGAGGTTTGTGACGACTAAGGAGTATCGCCTTCTCAGGTGGATCGTGAAGCAATGCCTGGATTTTAAGTTTTAGAAGTTGATTATTCATTCGTCTTTCTCCTCTGGTTAACGAATAGTGACGGGCAACAGGTTTCCCATTTCTTTAACAAGATCGAAAACGATGTTATCAGAAGGCTGATTTAAAGAAACTATGCCTTTTTTCGTCTTAATCCTTACTCTTTCAGCATTAGGTAAAAATTGGCTTCGTAGAAAAGTCAGGACGGTACAATATTTACCACCAGCCAACTTGGCGAATCGAATTAAAAGTGGTGAAGCTCGGCGTGTTTCCTTCTTTTGGTCGCTTGCGGTAGAGTCTTTCCAATCCACTATTGCAGATTCACCTCCGAGCGAGGTGTAACGGAATTGAATTGGAAGGCCGAAGGCAGAACGCTCTACCATATTAAAAGTGGTCCCACGGGAAATGAAATTTTTGATATTTTCGTAATCAGGCGGCCGTCTTCTTCGAAAACCCATTAGTTTTTTTCCAATTTCTTCCATTGCTTTTTCCCAGTTATCCCAAACTTGATTCACTACCAGTATACTTGAGAGATTCTCTGGAGCAAGGACGGGGAACGACGGCTTTCCCGATACGGGGCGAATATCGAAATTATTCTGAGAAGCAACCAACTTTCGAACTTTCTCAAGGCCAGAACTGATATACTGTTGAAAAAGTTGCGGCGAATTTCCTACTTGCGTGAATGAGGGCAGTAAATCAATTTCTTCTCCTTCCACATTTGCCACATTCAAACTTCCTCCACCCCTGCGAGTTCGTGATCCTAAACCACTTAAATTGACCCAGCACCAAACAGCACAACCTGCAAGTTGAAGGTGCTTTCGTGGATTGCGCCAGCACGAAATTTGAATTGTAAATCTGGTTCCCACAGGGATAAAAGAACGTCTATTCATCTTTGCTGAAAAGAGCAGGTAGGTAATCCCTGGTTTTCCACCTCCCAGGTTAAGGTTATTAATTGGTGTCTGATCTTGATCCCCTTTTCTCAAAACTCGCAATTTAAATGCTGACCCTCTTTCTGTACTCCCGAACAGGTCGCTTTCCAATTCTTGCAGTTCTCTTAAGTCGGTCACTCCGACTCCGCCAAGCAGGGCTCGATACCAGTATCGAAGTTGACCACGGATACTTTGGGCACGCAATTCCACTGCCGTTTGGTCACTCCCGGATAGAAAAAGCGGAGTTATTACTTCGAGATCAAAACTTATCTTCTGTATCATCGCTATTCCTCCTTGCTCTTGCAATGAAACCTCATTAATATCAAACTCTCTTTTAAAAAGGGGATGTAGGTTCTAAAGCAACATATTCTCAGACGTATATTCAACAGGTTTTCCCTCATATTCGCACAATGATTTTTCCGGATTGTCGTCCCGCAAGAATCGCGCCGCCGATTACCGGTGAATCCCTCTCCTTCATCACCACCTAACAAAATATCTTCCCGTCCAAAGAGCTGGTTTAATTAATCTTGATCTTGCTTTTAACCACCCTCACCCCATGCTTTTCAACCACCAAAAAACTTCAAAATTCAAGATCAAAAATTAAAAATTCAAGATTGAAAATGCAAGACGCAAAATTGAAGACGCAAAATTCAACATATAAAATTCAAGATTCAAGACACAACACAGCCAAAATTTTAGATTCAACACGCAAAATTAAAAATGACATTTTCCTTGACATAATTCATTGAAATCTTTAATATAAAATCAGTTGTGAAATTTGGAGGCTTTATCATGGCAACGATTACGACCCTGAACCGAATTAAAAAAAGCGTTGCTAATCATTTACAATCTGGCGACCTGGAATTAGTGATCCTCCCCCGGATTGAATATGAAACTCTTCTTGAAAAACTTGATGACCTGAAAGACATCCATGAATCCATTGAAGCCCTGAAGGAACACCGCTCGGGAAAATATATCTCTTTTGATCAATACGAAGCCCGCAGGAAGGGCAAACGTGTATAGGGTTGATATTCCCAAGCGCGTTACCAAACAACTCGATAAAGTTCCCGATAAATATTACCCTCCAATTTCTATAGCAATCCGAAATCTCGCAGAAAATCCACGACCTACAGGTTGTAAGAATTGATTTGACTATTTCTATCGCATCCGCATCGGTAATTATCGAGTCATCTATTGGATCGACGACCCAAATAAAACCATCGTAATTACCAAAGCTGAACGGCGGAGAGAGAGGACCTATAAGCATTTATCCTGAGCCCTTTGACAAAATTTCCCGATAGCATAGCCACGCCCTGCTCGGTGAAAGCATAGGGTAAGTAGCGGGGGCCGCCACGCCCCATTTTTGAGGTGCCATTTTGGCACCTCAAACGTATAAGCTCTTGATTATTAAGCTGAAACATAAAATCTTAATGGAATCTTTCATGGTTGCGTTTAACCGCCCGTTTCAACGCTTTTGTTTCCACTCCTAAAGATCTGCAAGGTCTGAATCCAGCATTACCTTTTGCCCGCGGATCAGATAAATCATCTCCTCGATTCTGTTAACAGAAACAATGCTTTTATGGTTTTCCACAGTTCCTCCGAAGCACCACTTTTCTCCCCTCCGCCTCTTTGTTGCCCCTCACCCCATGCTTTTCAACCACCAAAAAACATTCAAAATTCAAGATTCAAGACACAACACAGCTTTTCCAGCCTCACCCCATGCCTCTTGCTTCCGTATTTCCCCACGGACGTAATCATGTAAAAAGGAAGCAAGGTTTCGCCTTCTAATCCTTCCCTTAACGTCCGGTAGATCTTGCTGATGGATTCATGATGTCCATTATCGCAATAATGTATTTGACAGGCACTTTTATAAAGCATATAATTAATGCATAAAAAAGAGGTGATGAAAATGCGTGCTACATTTAATCTCCCCGATCCTTTAATCCAGGATCTTCTTAGAGTCACGGGGGAAAAGAAGAAAACCAAAGCCATCTGCCTGGCCATCGAGGATTACATCCACCGCCGCAGGAAGGAAAAGCTTCTCTCCCTGAGCGGGAAAATCAATATTGACCTGGACTGGAAAAAGCTGGAAGAACTCGAGCTGAAAGGAATGAAAGAACGTGAAAAGCTCTGGAAGTCTCGTAGACACCAGCGTATGGGTTGATTTCTTCAGGGGGGTTCCTTCCATTAAAGCTCTCCTGGATAAATTGATTTCCGAGGATCTCATCTTCACGGCCGGCCCCATCTTGTTTGAACTCCTTCAAGGGATAAAATCCCCGGAAGAAAAAGACCAAGTCAAAGAAGCCCTGCTTTCCGTAAATTACTTAGACCTTACTCCCGCCGATTGGGAAGGTGCGGCTCTGCTCTCCGGAGAGTTGCGGGGCAAAGGAATTACCCTCCCCATGACCGACCTTCTCATCGCCCATATAGCTAAAATGAATAATCTTGAGGTAGTTTCCTTCGACCTTCATTTCGACCAGGTCCCCGGGCTACAACACCATAAACCTTCCTTTTGATCATTTCGGGTGATTATCCAATTTCTTCCGAAGCACCACTTTTCTCCCCTCTGCCTCTTCGTTACCCCTCACTCCATGCTTTTTAATCACCAAAAAACATTCAAAATTCAAGATTGAAAATTCAAAATTCAACATATAAAATTCAAGATTCAACACTTCCAAGATTCAAGATGCGAAATTCAAGAATCAAAACTCAGAACCTAAGATTAAACATTTAAAACTCAATACTCAAGACCCAAAATTAAGATTTGGGTTTGGAATGTTGAATATTGAATTGCCTGGTTATTTTTTCTACTTCGTCCTTCATGCTTCGATAATTCTTTTTAAATTTCTCCCCCTTGAGGCGCGAACCTTTCAGGTAGTCTATGAGACCGCTCAATTGGCCGGAGACGTTTTTGCAAAGGGAGACGCCTTTCTGGAATTCTTCACTGGAAATATATTCCTGATCGAGGGCCACATAAAACTGCGCCCGGGCTTCTCCAGCAGAGCCTTTGGCAATGAATAAAAACTGAATAAATTCAGTGTTCGAGCCCCGTTCAAATCCTTCTGATATGTTGTACATGACCGACGTTGAAGACCGTCTAATTTGGTCAACAAGGCTAAAATCCCTGCAAAACAATTCCTTTTTCGTAAGATCGTAAACATACTTGACCATCTCCCTGGCCTTTTGCCATACCGGCAACTCTTCGAAGCTTTTAGGCATATCGCCTCCATTAAAAAAGATTCAAGATTCAAAATTCAAAATTCAAAAACCATAAAGAAGATTCAAAATTCAAAATTCAAAATTCAAGATTCATGATTCAAAAAAGATTTTTCTTTTTTCGGCCCGGATGCCGTGGCGCTTATTCCCATATTTTCCAACGGCAGTAATCATGTAAAAAGGAAGCAGGGTTTCATCCTGCAACCCTTCTTTTAGCGTCCGGTTGATCTTGCTGATTTGCTGGCGGAAGGCCTCCACGTCCATGCCCTCCTTCCATTTGTTTAAGTACTCTACAACCCGGCTTGATTTAGGACCGTAGATTTTCCGATAATCCTCGGCCATTTCCTCCAGCGCCCGTTTGCTGGAAAGGTCCACCAGGGTGGGAAAGCAATCGGTGCACTCCTGGCAGGAGTCGCGTTCCGTGGTGCCGGCGACGAAAATAAGAATCTCGCGGTATTTTTTTGTTTCCATGGCCATCTTCCTCACCCTCACCCCGTCCCTCTCCCCTCAAAGGGAGAGGGAGTTGTTGCCGCAACCTTTTAAATTAATTGGACGCAGATTTCTGCTGGTAGTCGCAGAAAAATATTTTGTATTCCAAAATCTTGCCAATCGGCGGTTATCTATATCTAAAAATCAAGAAAGGATTTCGTATTTTCCCAGGCCAAAGCTCGACCCCTTGCCTACATGAATGAATTCGCCAAGGGAAAGGTAGGGCCAGAAATCACTCAAGTCCCCGGAAAAATCAATGCGCCCGATGAATCCGCCGAGCTTCATTCTCGTATCCTGCCTGGCAGAATACCTTTCCCAGTCATGCCATCGAAGATGGCTATCTTTAATTTGAATCGCTTCGGAATCTTTGATCAGGCCTCGGAAGTCTACCTTCAATTCTTCTCCGCAGTGAAAATAGGAAAGGAGA
>VGSF01000013.1 GCA_016875165.1 Deltaproteobacteria bacterium | reverse complement strand
TATAAAAAGATACAAATCAGTGTATACACAATTTAGACCCGGCTAAATCGGCTAACCGCTCGATATCCATATGGAAATCCTTTGCACTTCTCAGTATCATGGTGCATTCGTAATAAAGTCACGCTAGGAATGGAAAAGGATAAATCTTAACCTAAGCCTTTTTAAGTACAGAAAAGTTGCTTATATAGTCCTCCAACTTGATTCGGTCCATGACCTCATTGGGTACTCTGTTGACTGGAGAAAACCGCTCCAGGGAGGGTTTGGCCGTGGCGTCGATGCCCATTTTATCCACTACGCCCAAAGGTTCAGCGGATGGATCCAGAGATGAACCCCGAGCCCGGGGGATGATGAAAATATCCCTCGATGCTTGGACCCGCGTGGCCATAGCCCAAAGGACACGCTGTAGGTCCGCTATATCAATGTCGTGATCGACCACAATGGCATGCTTCAGATAGAGGTCGGCGCTGAAGGCGGCCAAAAGAGCAGAGCGGGCCTGCCCTTCGTATTTCTTCCTCAAGGAAATAATCAGGGTAAACGGAGCAGCCACTCTGACAGCCTCTACTTCGGGAACGGCTCCTTGGATCACCCGCAAATAGTTGGCCTCCATGGGGATGGTCGCCATGGTGAGATGTTCCCGGTGCTGGCCACCGCAAATATCCTGGTAGATGGGGCTCTGGCGATGGGTGATGGCTTTCACCCGAACGACTGGGTTCTTAGCAGAACGAATGGCATAGCCCGTAAACTCGCCAAAAGGCCCTTCTTCTTCCCGTAGGTTCGGCTCGATTTCCCCCTCCAGCACGATCTCTGCCCCGGCGGGGACCATCAACTCGACGGTTTTGCACTTGACCATTTCCAGAGGGCTACCCTTGAGCCCTCCGATAATCCCGATCTCATTTTCATGATAAGCCCCTATGGCCAGAGCCCCGATGGCCCAGGCTGGGTGATTGCCGATGGATACGGCAACTTCCAGGGGCTTTCCCCGCTCCTCCATTTTGGAATAAATGGCATTAAGGTGTTTCCCCACCGTCGCGAAGATTCCCAGGCGATCCTTTTCCTTAACCATCAGGCGGTTGTAACTGAGGTTATAATCTCCTGTATCAGGGTCTTTAGCCAGGACAATTCCTGCTGTAATGTAAGGCCCCCCATCGGTGTTGTGGTAAATCATGGCTGGAAGTTTTTTTAGGTCAACTTCCGTGCCCTGAATGACGACCTCTTGCACAGGGGCCCTGGAAACTTCGACCGGAGGGATGGGATGCTGATAGGCCTGGGAGACCCGTTGGTTTAATGCGCGCTTGGAAACTCCAAGGGCCCTGGCCACTCGACCCCGATCCGCATAACAGTTGACGACGACGGGCAGGGTGTGGCCTTTCACCTTTTCAAACCAAAGAAGCGGAACCTGCCTGGCCTGTTCCAGTTTAGTGACAATAGCCGAAACTTCGTAGCGCGTATCCACCTCTTTACTGATGCGGAAAAATCCACCTTCTCCGGTCTCTTCCATCTCCTTCAAAAAACTTCTAAAATCCTCTCCCATTTTTAATTCTCCGTTTCCTCAAGTCAAAACTCCTCTTTGCCCAGCCGGGAAAGAGGGAATAAGAAAAGTCAACACCCTCTTGGTGCAAGGGCCTTTCAGCCTTTTTGAAGAACGGCCAAAAGGCCAGACCCTGCTTCACCGATGAGATCCAGAATTCCTGGTTCCGGAGGCTCAGCCTTCAGGATAGAAATAATGGATCTCGAAAAGCAAACAGCCTCCTTTGCTGCTGAAGGGTCCATGAGGAGTATGGGGGGGGCGGCAGGCGTAGGTCATGGGACCGAAGGTTTTTCCGCCAACCGTCATATCCCCGGAGACCTGGAAGACCTCTTCCCAGTAATCATGCTCGAAGGGTTGGGTCGTAAAAGCCCCGGGTTGAAAACGGAGCAAGCGAGTTCTGGACCCTTTCTTGTTTTTTTCGTTAAGGGCCCCCGTGATGATCTTTTGCTCGATTCCCTTAGGGTAACCCGGGGGAGTCTCCCAGCCGGAGGAAAGGTCCAGGGCAAAAAATTCCAGATGCTCTTTCAACATTTCAGGCCTCCCGTAATTTTTTTGAGCCACAATTGGCATGGTTTTTTTCTCGCACCTTTAAATACCTTTTTCCCTTTGGCACTTATACCGGGTCTTATATATTCAAAATAAAAAAATAAGTCAAGCTTTTTGGGTCTTCAAGACAAAAAAATCCTTGCTACTCCATATTTTTTTGGATATGGTGTAGAAAAAACTTCAAACCATAAAACAGGAGGATAGCTAGATGAGACCCTATTTTGAGAAGATGGCCGAGTTCGGCAAACCTTTGACGGAGAGGCAGATTAAAAGTTCCGCAGAGAATGTGAAACAGATCAAAGAAGTTGAACAGAAGATCGCCGAGGCCGTAGAAAAAGTGAAAAAGGCGGGGATCTCCGCGGAGGAGATTAATAAAAGAGGAGAATTGACTGTATATCAGAGGCTGGATTATTTGTTAGACCCGGGCACCTGGTGCCCCTTACACACCCTCTTTGACCCCATGGGTGAAGAGTCAGGGACAACTGGCGTGGTCGATGGCCTGGGTAAGATCAGCGGAAGATGGGCGGCGCTTATCGGGTTTGACAACAAAGTGATGGCCGGGGCCTGGATTGCCGGTCAGTCAGAAAATATTTTACGGGTCACCGACATTGCCAAGCGTTTCCATCTTCCTCTGGTTTGGCTGGTCAACTGTAGTGGCGTGAAACTTCCCGAGCAGGAGAAGGTTTATGCCAATAGGAGAGGAAGCGGGACCACCTTCTTCAGGCATGCCGAACTTGAAAAGTTGGGGATTCCGGTTCTTGCTGGAATTTATGGAACCAACCCGGCTGGAGGAGGATACCAGGGAATCAGCCCCACTATTCTTCTGGCTCATAAGAATTGCAATATCGCTGTCGGAGGCGGCGGCATCGTCAGTGGGATGAGTCCCAGAGGGTTTTTTGATGAGGAAGGGGCAGAGATTATTATTGAGGCCACAAGAAAGTTCAAAGCCGTTCCGCCTGGACGAGCGGAGATCCATTACGACTCTACCGGTTTCTTTAAGGCTGTCTTTGAGACGGAAGAAGGGGTTTTGGATGCTCTGAAGGAATACATGAAGTATATCCCCGCCTATCATCCCAAATTTTTCAGGGTAGCCGACCCCAAAGAACCTAAGTTTTCCCCGGCCGAGATCGACCGACTGGTTCCCTTCAACCAAAAGATGGCTTACCATTTTGAAGAGGTTCTCGCCCGACTGACCGATAACAGCGAACATATGGAGTTCAGGCCTGATTACGGACCGGAAGTTTATACCGGCTTGGCCAAAATCGACGGCTTTTTGGTGGGAATCATCGGAAACCGGCAGGGATTCCTGCCTAGTGGATACCCGGAATACGCGCCCTATCCGGGCGTGGGCGGAAAGTTTTACCGCCAGGGTCTCATCAAGATGAATGAATTCGTCACCCAGTGCGGAAGAGACCGGGTTCCCATCGTCTGGTTCCAGGACACGACCGGCATCGATGTAGGAGACCTAGCTGAAAAAGCCGAACTCTTGGGGTTAGGACAGTCCTTAATTTACTCCATCGAGCAGACGGATGTGCCGATGATGTGCGTGGTTCTAAGAAAGGGGACGGCTGCGGCCCATTACATCATGGGCGGGCCCCAGGCCAACAATCACAATGCGTTTACTTTGGGCACACCTACGACTGAAATTTACGTGATGCATGGAGAAACCGCCGCTGTGGCCTCTTTTGCCAGAAGATTGGTTAAAGAAAAAGATACGGGTCGTCCATTAAAGCCTATCATTGAAAAAATGAATATCCTGGCCCAAGAGTATTATGAAAAATCGCGGCCGATTTACTGTGCCCAAACCGGACTTATCGATGAAGTGGTCTCTTTTGCCGATATCCGCAAGTATATGGTAGCCTTTACCGGCTCCGTCTATCAAAACCCCAGATCAATCTGCCCTCACCACCACATGATGCTCCCGAGACTCATCAAGGGATGAATAAAGGCCCGCTTCTAAGCGGGCCTTTTAGCGGGGCATCTCCAAAAAATCTTTCTCACCTTTTTACCTGAAAGCCACTCATAATGAAGAGTTGGCGACCAAGACCATCGAGAGTTTAAAGCAAGAGGAGAGATTGGGAAAAGATGCGGTGATTGTCTGTGCCGGGAAATATTTTGGGGTCTTTGGCATGGCTGAGTATACGGACATTCTGGTTCATTCACGAGAAGCGGCCCGGCTGAGGATGAGCCATCGCCTTCTTCTTTAATCTTTCTCGCTTGCCCATGCCACAAAGATACCTTACTTGACCACCTGATAGGGGATCTAAGGAACAAATCTTGTTTCCAGGGAGGCATGGGGTCCGCCCCCCTGTTATGTCTGATTTGAACAAAAGGTAAAATTTTTGTTGACACTGAATATTAAATATTGTATTTAAGATACATTGTTCTAACCCTACGGGGAAGGAGATAAAAAATTAGCAAAAACTTATCGATCGATCTGGGTCACCTACCGAGGCCCCGGTCCTTGAATGATATGGCTTACGAGAATATAAAGGCTGGCATCCTGGAAGGGAAGCTATTCATGGGGGAGATTTATAGTGAGCTCGGCCTGGCGCGAAGTTTCGGAATATCCCGAACCCCCGTGAGGGAGGCCCTTCTAAAGCTGGCGGCTGAAAATTTAATCATTTTCCACCCCAGAAAGGGGGTTTCCGTAAATTATTTTAGTAAAGAAGACATTGAAAATTTGTTTGAACTAAGGCAGGCGATCGAAGAAACAGCCGTTCAAAAAATGGCAAAGAATTTATCACCTGATCAGATTCAATCCATCCAAAAAACCATTGGGGAACAAGAAATGTGCCTCAAAGAAAAAGAATATAATGAAAATCATTTCTTAGAGTTTGATCGAAAATTTCATCTATTTTTTATCGAAACCAGTGGGAATCGATTTATGATTCAAACCTACAATAACATTCGAGACTATATAACCATTCCGGCCAGGGAAGTTCTGAAGAGAAAAGGAAGGGCTAAAAAGGTTTTGCGGGAACATAAGGCGATTGTGGAAGGCCTGGCGACAAGGGATGCCAAAAGAACCAAGGAAGCTCTCCGAATCCATTTGCTTAACAGTAAACTGGCTGCCCTGGAAGGGCATATGGAAATGAAAAGGTAAAGCCAGAAGGAAAGAAGAATAGGATCATGCCGAAACCGGAGATCGAATTTATCAACCCAGATACCCATTATACGATGGAGACCAGTGCCAGGGGATACCTCAGGGATCAAAGAGAAAATTCTAAGCTTTGATGATCTCGTAAAAAGTCAGAAAAGCCATCATTCCTGCGCAAGCAGTCCGCCTGAGGCGGACTGCTTGCGGAATGACGCCCTTAAAAATCACTCTGTTCGGGATGGTTTTCAAACAGCTAAAGTGTTATGACATTTCATGTACGGTTAAATAGACTAACAGGAAAAAATTTTAAGGAGAAGTAATCGCCATGGGATTGGATGATTTTTATCATCGCATGGATAGCCAGGGCTTTTTTAAACTGGACATTCCTGAAAAATTGAACATGGCCCGGCTGATGGTGGACTACTGGGCGGAACACGGGAGGTCCCAGGATGTAGCCATCTACTATCTGGATCAGAAGATCACGTATGGCGAGTTTAAGGACCTTTCGGATCGTTTTGCCAGTGCCCTGCACAAGTTGGGCATTGCCAAGGGGGATCGATATGTAATCCGCACCCCGAACCAACCGGAGTATATGATCGCCTTCCTGGGAGGGCAGAAGATCGGCGCCGTTCCCATCCCGACGAATGTGATGCTCCGGGAAGGCGAGATGGAACACATCATCAATAACAGCGAAGCGGTCGCCGCCGTCACCACCGCCAAGCAGGGTGGCGCCATTGAGAATATCCGCTCCAAATGCCCGACTTTAAAGCACGTGATCGTCGTGGGTGGAGCGAAGGGAGATCAGTTGGCCTTCGAGGACCTTCTAAAAGCGGATGGGAAATCCCTTCCCTTCGTGGAAACTTACAAAAACGACCAGGCCTACTTCCTTTACACCTCGGGCACCACTGGAGCGCCCAAAGGCGTAGTTCATTGTCACCGTTTCATCATCGGCGCGGGAGACCCCATCGGAAAATTCACCATGGGAGTGGAAAGAGGAGACATCGTCGGCGGACCGACTGCGCTAACGTGGATGTATGCCCTGGGACATAACTTTCTCTTCTGTTTCCGGTGGGGTGCTTCCACGGCCATCTATACCGATGAGCGTTTTAATTCGGAGAGGGCCTACGAGTTTATCGAGAAGTATAAGATTACCATATTTGTAGGAACCCCCACCATTTACCGGATGATGCTGGCCGTAAATGATGCGGAAAAGAGATACAACACCTCTTCTCTCAAATACTGCCTGAGTTCCGGGGAACCCCTGTTGGCGGAAACCTGGCGGGAATGGATGCGCCGGTTCGGGGTGAAGATCATCGACAGCATGGGACAGACCGAATGCCATGAATTTTGCACCACCCAGACCAGCCTGAAGGTGAAGATCGGGTCCATGGGCAAGCCCCTGCCGGGAATCGAAGTGGCCATCGTAAACGATAAGGGCGAAAAGCTTCCCCCGGAAGAACTGGGACATCTGGCCATCCGTAGGAACCATCCCGCCCTTTTCAAAGAGTACTTCAAAGACCCGAAGCGCACCAAGGAAGTGCGCTTGCCGAACAGGTGGTACGATACCAAAGACCTGGCTTACATGGATGAGGAAGGCTATTTCTGGTATGGCTCCAGGTCCGATGACATCATGACCTGCCATGGCTATCGAATCTCCCCGGCGGATGTGGAAACAGCCCTGCAGGAGCACAAAGCGGTGCTGGAGTCCGGTGTGGCCGGGGTTATGGACCCGGAGATGGGAGAGAAGGTGAAGGCCTGGGTGGTCCTGCACGAAGGGTATGAACCGACCCCAGAGCTGGCCAAGGAGCTGCAGGAACACGTGAAGGCGACCATCGCACCCTATAAATACCCGAGGGAGATTGAGTTTATAAAGGAGTTTCCCAAGACCTCCTCGGGGAAGATCCTGAGGAGAGAGCTTCGAAGATACGAAAAGGAGAAGCTTCAGAAAAAAAATTGAAAGTGTTAGTGTAAGAGAAAAAAAAGAAGGATTGGAGAATCATGAATCTATCCTTTCAGTTGGAAGAGAAGACGGGCAAGAGGGAGATCTCCTTGGAAATTAAAGGAGCCGTTTTGTGTGGATACACCGGCCGCAATCAGGAGGCGGTCCGAAGACATATCGAGGAGTTGAAAAAAGAAGGAGTCAAACCCCCACCCTCTGTGCCCATGTTTTACCCCAAACCCGCTCAGGGGGTTGCCTTTGACGGGGACATGTATGTGCAAGGCCGGGAGACTTCGGGAGAGATTGAATATGTTCTCCTGGTTCACCCGAAGGGTGTGTGGGTAGGATTGGGGAGCGATCACACCGACCGGGAGTTGGAGAGGCTCGATATTTTGAAATCCAAGCAGGTTTGTCCCACCATTATCTCCCGGAGCTTGTGGAATTACGATGAAATCAAAGAGCATTGGGACAAAATCGAAATTCGCAGTTGGGCCACGCGAGAGGATAAGAAAGTGCTCTACCAGGAATCGAGCCTGGCCACCATTCTTCCTCCGGGAGAGTTAATGCGCCTGGTCCAGCAGAAAGTTCGGGGATCCCTCGAAGGGATCGCCATTTATTCTGGAACCCTTCCCCTGAAGACGGGGGAGATCGTCTTTGCCGATCGGTTTGAAGGGGAGCTTTACGATCCAGTCCTTAAGAAGAAGCTAACCTTCCATTATCCCATTTATACCTTGTCCTGGTTTCGAGATTGATCTAGCCGATCAAAAAAATATTGCGCGCGCCGAAAAAATACTTGACACGAAATTTGGGCTGTGATAGAAACAGACGCGGATGGTGAACGAACATTCGTTCGGGATATTTTCGTAAGTATTTTTGTAGAGAGGCAAATCTTGCTTAAGAGGAGAACATATGCCTGAGATTCCAAGGAAATGGGTCGGCAAGAGCATGAAAAGGAAGGAAGACCTGAGGCTTTTGGCAGGGCGGGGGAATTTTATGGATGACATCCGGCTGCCCAACATGAAGCAGGCAGCCATACTGCGAAGCCCTTATGCCCATGCCTGGATCAAGGGGATCGATATTTCGAAAGCCCTTGAATCTCCCGGAGTGTTGGGGATATTAACCGGTGCAGAGGTGGCCAAGATGTCTCAGCCTTTCCCCGTAGGCGTTTCGGCACCGCCCAAGTACTACTGTTGTGCGGTGGATAAGGTTCGCTTTGTGGGAGAACCAGTGGCCGTAGTGGTGGCCGATAACCGCTACTTGGCTGAAGATGCCCTGGACTTGATCGAGGTGGAATACGATCCTTTGCCGGTGGTCGTAGACATTGAGGAGGCCATCAAGCCTGGGGCCCCCATCCTGCATGAAAACATCGGAAGCAACATCTATAACCATCGATTCTTTAAGTACGGGGACATGGAGAAGGCCTGCAGGGAAGCAGACCTGGTGGTAAAGGGGAAATTTAAATTTCCCAAATACGGCTCTACTCCCATTGAAACCTACGGGGTGATTGCTTCCTACAATCCGTTTTCTGATGAGTATGTGGTTTACAACAATTACCAGGGGCCCTTTGTCAATCACTCCCTGGTGGCCATTGCCCTGGGAATTCCTGAAAACAAAATGCGCTGGATCGTTCCCGCAGACATTGGAGGTGGTTTTGGAACCAAGACTGGAATGTATCCTTATGTCGCATTGATTACCTTAGGGGCGAAAAAGATTGGGGGAACGGTGAAATGGATCGAGGACCGGAGGGAGCATCTATTAGCCAGCGCTACCGGAACGGACCGGGTCACTTACATGGAAGCTGCCGTCAAAAAAGACGGAACGATCTTGGGTCTAAAAGATAAGGCCATCGATAACACCGGAGGTTACATCCGGCCTCCCGAGCCCGGCTGTGCTTATCGGAGTACCGGGAATCATACCGGGGCTTACCAAATCAGGAACTTAGATCGAGAAGTATTGGTGGTGGGCACCAACAAGTGCCTCACGGCTCCGAATCGAGGGTACGGCTGTCAGGAGCTTTATTTCAGCTTAGAGCGTCTGGTGGACATGGTAGCGGCCCAACTGGGGATGGACCCGGCAGAGATACGGTTCAAGAATTTTATCCAGGCTAATCAATTCCCTTACACTACCGCCACCGGAGGGGTTTATGACGCCGGCGACTACCCCAAGGCCTTCCAGATGGCCCTGGATATGATCGATTATAAAAAGATAAGGGAAGAGCAGAAGAAAGCCAGGGCAGAAGGAAGACTCATGGGCATCGGCCTTTCTTCAGTGGTGGACCCTTCGGTCACAAACATCGCCTACGTCACCATCGGAAAAACGGTAGAGGAACGGAGACAGGAGCGTCCCAAGTCCGGTTCCGGAGAATCTGCCGTGGTGAAAGTGGATCCCTTGGGAGGTGTTCATGTGATGGTCTGCACGAACCCGCAAGGGCAAGGGCACGAGACGGTCATCTCCCAGATTGTGGCCGATGAGTTTGGCATCGACCCCAAGGATGTAACCGTCAGCAATGTGGTGGATACCCATGATCGTTTGTACTCCATCACCACCGGCAGCTTTTCCAGCCGCTTTGCCTCGCAGGGAACGACGGCCGTGGTCCGGGCCGCCCGGCAGGTTAAGGAGAAGATGTTAAAGATCGCGGCCCACATGTTGGAGGCCAACGTAGAAGACATGGTGCTGCAGGAGGGCAAGGTTTTCGTCAAGGGCTCTCCGGAAAAATCCATCCGCCTCCGGCACGTGGCCGGGGTAGCCCACTGGGACCAGTCCGCCCTACCGGAAGGAATGGACGCGGGTCTTTTCGGCGCCAGCCTCTATAGCATGCCCACCTCCCAGCCGCCCGATGAACTTGATCGGGTGAATTCCTCCAATACCTACGGGTTTGTGGCCGAAGCCATCGTGGTGGAGGTGGAGCCGGAGACCGGGCAGGTGAAGTTCTTAAAATGGGCCAGCGTACACGATGCCGGGACGATCATCAACCCCATGATCGTCGAAGGACAAGTCATGGGTAGCCTGGTTCACGCTCTGGGAGGCACCCTCTACGAAGAGTTTGCCTACGATGAAAACGGTCAATGCCTGACCGCCTCCTTCCAGGACTATCTGGTCCCCACGGCCATGGAAGTCCCCAAAGTCGAGATTGGCCACCTGGAGACTCCTTCGCCCTTGACGGCCCTGGGATCGAAAGGAACGGGTGAAGCTTGCAGTATGTCTGTGCCGGTGGCCATAGGCAACGCGATTGCCGATGCTCTGGCTCCCCTGGGGGTGGCGATCGACGAGTTGCCTCTTGGGCCGAACAAGATATGGGACCTGATTCAAAAGTCCAAGAAGAAGAAATAGCAAAGCGCATAGCGTAAGAAAAGAATAACCAAAGACCACGAGACTATAAGACTGTTAGGCTAAAAGGAGAATCCGGATGAAGATCGAAGGAACCTATACCTTTTCAGCCCCCCAGGCAAGGGTCTGGGAGGTCTTAAATACTCCCAAGCACCTGCAGGAGGCCCTGCCGGGATGTGAGAAACTGGAGGAGCGGGAGCCGGGGAAATTTGATGTCTATTTGAAGATCGGCATAGCCGCAGTAAAAGGGTCCTATAAAGGGAAAATGGAAATCGCCGATGCCGAGCCCCCCCATCGTACCCGCCTGATTGGCGAGGGGAAAGGGCTCCCTGGCTTTGTGAAGGGGGAGGCGCTCATTCAATTAACGCCCCAGGACCAGAACACCCTCATTTCTTACCAAGGGGATGTCCAGGTGGGGGGATTGCTTGCCGGGGTTGGGCAGAGGATGATTGGGGGCGTGGCCAAGATGCTGCTGGAACATTTTTTCAAGAATATGGAAAAAATCCTGAAACTCGCAGGGTGAGAGATAGGAGAGAAAAATGAAACCAAGCGCCTTTGAATATTTTACTCCTGCTACGGTGACCGAAGCCATTGGACTCCTGGAACGTTACGGGGAAGAGGCCAAGGTCCTGGCCGGCGGCCAGAGTCTCATTCCCATGATGAACTTCCGCGTGGCCCGGCCAAAGGTATTGGTGGACATCAATCAGGTGAAGGATCTCGATTATATTCGAGAAGAAAAGGATGAACTGGTCATCGGGGGTCTGACGCGAGAGAGGGCCGTGGAGGTTTCTCCGTTGGTTCAGAAAAAGTGCCCCATTCTATCCGAGGCGATCTCCTACATCGGTCATCTTCCCATTCGCACGCGGGGGACCATGGGGGGCAGTCTGGTTCATGCCGATCCCACGGCAGAGATCCCCGTCGTCGTCTCTGCGTTGGAGGGCAAAATGAAAGTGGCCGGGCCCTCCGGGGAAAGACTTTTAGGAGCGGATGAATTCTTCGTAACCTACCTCACTTCGGCCCTGGATCCTCTAGAGATTCTGGTGGAAGTGAGGATTCCCACTCTTCCCCCGAATACGGGCTGGTCCTTTATGGAGTTCAACCGGCGCTATGGGGATTTTGGCATTGTCTCGGTGGCGGCACTCCTTTTCATGGGGGATAAAGAGCGTTGCCAGAAGGCGAGCCTGGCTCTGGGAGGAGTCGGCCCGACTCCCCTGCGGACCAGAAAAGCGGAAAAGCTATTGGCCGGACAGGTCATCACAGATGCCTTGATTGCGAAGGCGGGGATCCAGGCCTCCCAAGAGACGGAGCCCGAGTCCGATTATCACGCTTCTGCCGAGTATCGCCGGAATCTGGCGAGAGTTTTCACTCAAAGATCACTCACCGAGGCATGGAACAAGGTTAAAGGGGGTAAATGACATGGCCGAGAGGCGTCGCATTCGCATGAAGGTGAATGGGCGGGAAGTTCAGGGGGAGGTAGAGCCCAGAAAACATCTAGTCGATTTTCTGCGGGAGGACCTGGGGCTTATCGGAACCCATGTGGGGTGTGAACATGGAATTTGCGGTTCCTGCACGGTTCTCCTCAACGGGGAGCCGGTCCGGTCTTGCCTCATGTTTGCCATCCAGGCTGATGGGGCGGAGATCATGACTGTGGAGGGGCTGGCTCAGGATGGGAAGCTCCACCCGCTTCAGGAGGCCTTTCAAGAACACCATGGGCTGCAGTGCGGCTTTTGTACCCCCGGGCAGCTGATGACTGCTTTTCATCTCCTCAAAGAGAATCGGAACCCAACCGAAGAGGAAGTTCGGCTGGCCATGTCCGGGGTTCTGTGCCGGTGCACGGGGTACAAGCAGGTCATCGATTCGGTGATGGCCGCCGCGGCCAAGATGAAGGGAAAATGATCATTCAACAATTGCTCAACGGTCTGATGCTGGGCTCCACCTATTCCCTGGTGGCCATCGGCTATACCTTGATCTTTGGGGTACTGAGGGTCCTCCATTTCGCCCATGGGGAAGTCCTGATGGCCGGCTCTTTTATGGGCATTTTCATCATCCTGTGGACCGGCCTTCCTCTCTACATCACCCTCCCCCTGACGATGGTGGCCACGGGTGTACTGGGGCTCATCGTTGAATTCCTGGCCATCCGCCCCCTTCGTAAGGATTTCCATTTAGCCCCCCTATTGAGCACCATCGGAGTCACCATTATTATCCAGAACCTGGCGGTCAAACTTTTCGGCGGTTACGGGACAAAATTCCCGGAGGCCATCAAAATCGCCGATTTCAGCGTGGGGCCTTATCTGATCAGTTCGGCCAAGATTCTGATTGTGGGAATTTCCCTGTTCCTGATGGTGGTACTCTACTTCGTCATCGCTAAAACCAAGGTGGGCCGGGCCATGCGGGCCGTGGCCGAGAGCCACCTGACGGCTGGTTTTCTGGGGGTGAACGTGGACAGGGTTGTTCTGATCACCTTCGGGATTGCCTCGGCCCTGGCCGGGGCAGCCGGCGTCATGGTGGGGATTTCCTTCCACGCGGTCAGTCCGTTTATCGGGCTGACCTTTGCCCTGAAAGGCCTGGTGGTCATGCTGCTGGGAGGCCTGGGAAATGTGGGCGGCGCCATGATCGGCGGGCTGATCCTCGGCCTGGCCGAAGTCATCAGTATCGTACTGCTTCCGACGGAGATCAATCTACAGGATATCTTTTCTTTTGGCATTATGATCCTCATCCTGATCTTCAAGCCCACGGGACTGTTCGGGTCAAGGATTTCACAGGGATAAGGAGAAGGCCGTGGACTATCTGATTTCTGTAACAACCATAGCCGGCATTCACATCATCATGGCTCTGAGCTTTTATATACCTTTCATCACCGGCCAGGTTTCCCTGGCCCAGGCCGGATTCATGGCCATCGGAGCTTACGGGTCGGCGGTTTGTACAGCGAAATGGGGGGTTCCCTATGTGCCCGCGGTCCTGTTTGGTGGGGTCCTGGCGGGGCTGGTTGGTTTTATTTTGGGACTGCCGGCCCTGCGGATCAAAGGAATCTACCTTCTCCTTCTGACGCTGGGTTTCGGCGAGATCGTCCGGGTCATCTTCATGAACCTGGATTACGTCGGGGCGGCAGCCGGCTTTCCCAGCATCCCCTATCAGAAATATACTGGCTTGTATGCCTACGCCGTGGTCGTGGCCCTGATCATCTTCTTCAGCCGGCTGCGCAAGTCCCGCATGGGCCGGGCCTTGCAGGCCGTCGGGGATGACGAAACGGCGGCAGAAATCGTCGGGGTGAATATCACCTCCGCCAAACTTATGGCTTTCTCCGTGGGAGCCTTCATCGCGGGCATCGGCGGGGGAATCTTAGCCCATTACCAGGAGTATATTGAGCCGCTCATGTTTGGCGTCATGCACTCCGTTGAATTCCTCGTCTTCACCATCTTCGGGGGAATCCAGATATTCTGGGGGCCCGTATTCGGGGCTTTCGTCTTGACCTTGATTCCGGAATTCTTCCGGGCCATACAGAATTGGAGGATGGAGCTCTTCGGGCTTCTGCTGATCGTCATGATGATCATCCGGCCCCAGGGGGTCATCGGGCTGGATACAATTCAGGCCATCAAGAAACTTCTTAAGATAGCCTGATGGGGGACTGACCTTTCCAGGATGAATTGAATTCATGGAGTAAAAAATTCCAAATCCCAAGCACCAAATTCCAAATAATATCCAAATCCAAATATCGAATGTTCCAAACGGCGAGTCCTCCCAATTTTGGATTTAGAATTTGGGGCATTGGAATTTATTTGGGATTTCGAAGGTGGATATTATTTTTGAAATTTTTGTAACGGGCAGAAAAATTAAGAATAGTTATGTGGCCATATTTAAACGGGGGGAAGAATGATCCTCGAAATCCGGGGGGTGACGAAATACTTTGACGGCTTCTGCGCCCTCCATGATATTGACGTGGAGGTGACTGAGGGGAAGATTCATGCCATCATCGGCCCCAATGGCGCGGGGAAGACCACTCTCTTTAACCTGATCAGCGGCATGTACGGCCTCACTAGCGGGGAAATTCATTACCAGGGAAAGCCGCTGCAGGACCTTAAACCCCATCTGCGCGCCGAACTCGGAATCGGCCGCACGTTTCAGCTCGTCCGTCTCTTCCACTCCATGACTGTGCTGGAGAATGTCATGCTGGGGAGACACTGCCGGACCCAAGCGGGGCTCTTCAAGATTTTTTTTAAATTTTCCATGAAGGAGCTGGAAGAAGAGAAGACCACCCGGGAGCAAGCCCTGAGATGGCTGGAGTTTGTGGGATTGGCCCCTAAAGCGGAACAGCTGGCCTCCAGCCTCCCTCATGCCGAGCAAAGGCTGACGGAGATCGCCCGGGCCCTTACCCTGGAGCCCGATCTGCTCCTCCTCGATGAACCCGCGGCCGGGATGAACCCCAAAGAAACGGAAGACCTCGACGCACTCATTGCCAAGATCAACCAAATGGGCAAAACCATCCTCTTAATCGAACATAATATGCAACTGGTTATGGGAATCTCGGAGATTATTTCGGTCCTGAATTTTGGGGAGAAGATTGCCGAGGGCAATCCCTCCGAGGTTCAAGATAACCCAGCCGTGATCGAAGCTTACCTGGGCAAAAAGAGAGGTAACTGAAGTGCTATCCATAGAAGGAGTCTCTTCTGGATACGGAAAAATTTCAGCCATCCAAGACGTGAACGTCGCGGTCCACCAAGGGGAGATCGTGGTCCTTCTGGGTTCGAACGGGGCGGGTAAATCGACCCTTCTGAAGACCATATCGGGTGCCTTGAGACCAACCCAAGGCCATATTCTTTACCAGGGGCAGCGAATCGACGGAAAAAAATCCCACTCCATCGCCGAGATGGGGATCATTCAAATTCAGGAAGGCCGCGGCATACTCTCCCGGATGACGGTGGAGGAAAATTTGGAGATGGGCGCTTACTTACGTTCGGACAAGGACAAAATCGCCGAAGACCTGGAACGGGTCTTTCAGAGGTTTCCCAGGATCCAGGAACGGCTGGGCCAGAATGCGGGGACGCTCTCCGGGGGGGAGCAGCAAATGCTGGCCATCGGCCGGGCCCTGATGGCCAGACCCCAGCTCCTGCTCATGGATGAACCCTCCCTGGGTCTTTCCCCCAGGCTGGTAGAGTTCATTTTTGAGACCATCCAAGAACTGCGGACGAAAGATGGTTTGACCATCCTTTTGGTGGAGCAGAACGCCAATCAGGCTTTGGCCCTGGCTGATCGGGGGTATGTAATGGAAACCGGAAGGGTGGTTCTTCAGGGGGAGAGTCAGGCCTTGCGCGCCAATGAAGGGGTGCAAAAGGCTTACTTGGGCAGGTCTGCTCGCAGCGCCAAAAATTAATGAGCCGACCGCCAGGAAGGATAAGCCATGGCCAGCAGCCATGGCGCTGGGTTCCATGTCGCAGAGGAGAGGAGGTGATCGAGGAAGACGTTTCGGTTGCAGCCATTCCCATTAACCAAAGGCAGATCTTGGAAGGAGGGTGAAAAGATGAAGAAGAAATTTTTTGTTCCCATCATTTTGGTG
Organism: Deltaproteobacteria bacterium; assembly: GCA_016875165.1. Classification (GTDB taxonomy): domain Bacteria; phylum Desulfobacterota; class SM23-61; order SM23-61; family SM23-61; genus JAHJQK01. Next base: position 60,026 of record VGSF01000013.1, on the reverse strand, counting down.
GTCTTTGGCCTGAGTTTAGTTTTTTCCACGCCCACTGAGGCGGGCAGGCTCCACGGCAAAAAAGTTCACATTGGCGCCATGTATGCCATCTCGGGAGTCTGCGCCGAGTGGGGCATGGCTGCGAAGATCGGCGGCGAGATCGCCATGGAAGAGATTAATAAGGCGGGCGGAATCGGGGGCGTTCCCATCGAGGTGACCTGGTACGACTATGAGTGCAAGGCTCCCCCGGCCATCCCCATCATCGAAAAACTTGCCAACCTGGACAAAGTGCTGGTGGTCAACGGCCCCTGCCAGAGCTCTGCGGTGGAGGTCATTTACCCGAAGCTCGAAAGGCTCAAGCTGGTCTGTATCTCTTTTTGCTCCTCCAAACCCGGGTTATCCGCCATGGGCAAAGGCTGGGGATTCAGGAACACGTTGACCAGCGACAAGCAGCTTGATCCGGTGGTCAAAAAATGGAAGGACAGATATAACATTAAAACTGCAGTGGTCCTGTACAACTCGGAGGATGCCGTCTCTACGGTGGAAGGGAAGAATATCATGCCCGTCCTCTTCGAGAAATACGGGATCAAGCTGCTCAAAATGTATACCTTCCAGACCCACACCATGGATTTTGCCCCTTTCATAACCGAGATTAAGGCCCTCAACCCGGACGGAATCGGGGTGGGAAGCTGCTACGAACAGGGGGCCAAGATCGGCATCGAGGCCCGCCGCCAGGGAATTAAGGCTCCCCTTCTGGGTGGAGCCTGTAACAGCACCCCAGGGCTGATTGAGATCGGAAAAGAGGCGGTGGAAGGATACTACGGCTCCTCCGCCGCCTGGATTGTGGGCAATCCGGACCCGAGAATGCAGAAGTTTCTGGCCGAGTTTAGGAAGCGCTCTCCGGGCGGCAAAGAGCCGCCCTACAGCGGCCCCCGTTCGTATGACAACATGTACATCATCAAAAAAATCATGGAAGAAGAGGGTGTGACCAACAAGCCGGCGGACCTGGAAAAGGACAAGGAGAAAATTCGCAAGGGTTGGGCCAAACTGAAGAATTATCCGGGCATCTCCGGAGAAACCAGCATGGACGAGGTGGGTGATGGGATTGGCGGAGTGAGGTCCCTAGTGGTGGAGGGGGGAAAGTTTGTAGCCAAGTAATCCCCGATGACCAATTCGTCGCCTGCGAACTATGTTCCGCCCGAGGCGCGAAAAGAATCCCTTCTTTCCCCCCTTTATAAAAAAGGGGGGAAAGAAGGGATTTAGGAGCCAGGCCGATTCATCTCCCATGCTCGAAAGGCCAATACCTTGCGGGCATACGAGATGGATCGCGAGCGATAGGCTCGATACTTGACGCGGAGGAAAGCACGTATGATAAAACCCTACAGAGAATTGAGAGATGTGATCGACAAAAAAGACCGAGGGCTGAGGGAGAAGGTCATGTCCCTGAAGGAAGCGGTCAGCCTGATCCAAGATGGGGATCAGATTGCCGCCGGGGGCTGCCATTATTCCCGAACGCCCATGGCGGTGGTCTGGGAGATAATCCGGCAGAAGAAGAAGGATCTGGTGTATTGCCGCAGCATTACTTCCACGGAGGGCGATCTTCTTCTGGTTGCCGGGGCCACGAAGCACGTGATCACCAGCTGGTTCAGCCCGGGGGTCACCTGGGGGGTATCCCGGGTGATGCGCCATTACACGGAAAAAAAGCTGGCCGTATTCGAGGAATGGAGCCATATGACCCTGGGACTACGTTTCCGGGCCGGCGCCATGGGGATCCCCTTTGTTCCGGCCCGGTCCATGCTGGGTTCCGACATCTTCCCCCGATTGTCCGATATCAAGGAGATGAAATGTCCGTACACCGGCGATAAACTGGCTTTAATCCCGGCCCTGAACCCAGATGTGGCCATCCTGCATACACAGCGCTGCGATCCCTACGGCAATGTCCAGAGTGAGGGGCTTCCTTTTATGGATCAGGACATTGCCCTGGCGGCCAACAAAGTCATCGTCACCACGGAGCGCATTATCAGCAACGATCAGGTTCGCCGCAGCCCCGACCATACCAAAACTCCCTTCTTCTGCGTGGATGCGGTGGTGGAGGTTCCCTTCGGTTGTCTGCCCCATGAATGTTACGGGGAGTACGAGCCGGACTTTAAACACATGGATTTCTACGTGAAGCTGATGATGGGCAAGGGGCCGGAAGGGGTGAAGGAATATCTGGACAAATTTGTCTTCGGTCCGGAGTCCTGGAATGATTATCTGGAAATGACCGGATTTAAAAACATCCTGCAAGCGATGGTGATGGGAAGGAGTGTTTACAATGACTAATCCAAATTATAATACCGCTGAGTTGGTTTGTATCATGAGCGCCAGATTTCTCGAGGATGGGAAGATCGTTTTTGGCGGCGCAGGCATGCCGCTGATCTCCTGTATCCTGGCCCAGAAGATCCATGCTCCCCGGCTCACCATCCTTTTTGAAGGGGGCGTGATCGGACCCCATGTAGAAATCGGCAAAATGCCTCCCTCCACCAACGAGCAGAGAGCGGCTCGCCGGGCTAACATGCTTCTTTCGATCACCGACATTCTACTTTTGCAGCAAAGAGGATACGTAGATTATGGGTTTCTCGGTGGGGCCCAGATCGACCAGTACGGGAATCTGAACAGCTCTTTCATCGGCGATGCGGACAACCCGAAAGTGAGGCTCCCCGGAACGGGCGGGGCCAATGATATCGCCAGCCTGGCCTCAAAGATTCTGGTGGCCATGCACCATGAGAAGAAGCGTTTCGTGGAAAAGGTGGATTTTATCACCACCCCCGGATACTTGCGGGGTGGAGATAGCCGGGAAAAGGCCGGAATGACCGTGGGGGGAACGTACAAGGTGATCACGCACTTGGGGATCTTCGGGTTCGACGAAGAATCGCGCCGCATGCGTCTGGAAACCCTGCATCCGGGGGGTACGATTGAGGAAGTGAAGGGAAGGACCGGGTTTGAACTCCTGATCCCCAAAGAAATCCAATACACCAAACCACCGACGGAGAAAGAACTGCGCACCTTGCGAGAGCTGGACCCGGACCAAAGGTATACCCGCCCCAAAGAAGAGTAAAGAATCGCCAGGAATGAAGGGTCTCGAGTAATCTAAAAGAAGATGAACGAGGCCCTTTTACCCCAGAATTACTGGGGAACTTACCTATTGGCTGAGGGTAAGGGTCGCGGTTTAAGCAGGCAAAGGAGAAAAAGATGGATCATAGGCAGAAGAAATTAGAATCTCTTTTTAACCCGCGCTCGATCGGGATCCTGGGCGCTTCTTCGGACCTCAACAAGGTCAGCGGCAGACCTCTGGCCTACATGCTTCGTTTTGGTTACCCCGGGAAGATCTATCCCATAAATCCCAAGTACAAGGAGATTGCCGGGGTTCAGTGCTTTCCTTCCTTAGCGGAAGTCCCGGGAGAGATCGACGCCCTTATGGTGATCATCCCAGCGGAGGAGATTCTGGCCAATTTAGAAAAGGCACTCCATAAGGGAGTAAAAGTAGCCATCATTGTCAGCGGTGGGTTTGCCGAGACCGGAGACGAGGGTAGAAAGTTACAGCAGAAGCTTACTGACTTTGCCCGGAAAACGGGGATGCTCATCTATGGCCCGAACACAACCGGCTTCCTGAGCCTGGTGAATCGAACGGTGGCCACTTTTTCTCAGGGTCTTGAGGTCATCGGGGATATGGTTCCCGGGAGGACGGGCCTGATCACTCAAAGTGGCGCCTTTGGGGCCGCCATATTCGTTCGGGCCATGAGGGTGGGGCTGGGTTTAAGCCACTGGGCAGCTACAGGAAATGAGGCGGACCTCGAATTTTGTGATTTTCTCGAGTACATGGTGGATGACCCCCATACCCGGGTGATTGCCGGATTCCTGGCGGGCGTGGAGGAGGGACAAAAGCTGATCCAGGGACTGGACAGGGCTGCCCAAAAGGGGAAACCAGTGGTTTTGCTCAAGGTGGGAGGCACAGAGGCCGGAGAAAGGGCGGCTTTTTCCCATACGGGAGCCATTGTCGGGTCGGCCAGGGCCTATGATGCGGTCTTCCGGCAGAAAGGGGTCCTCCTGGCCCAAGACATCCAGGAATTGATCGATTATTCTATGGCCTTCTGCCTAACCCCTCTGCCCAGAGGGAAGAAGGTCGGGATCATGACCGAGTCTGGAGGTGGAGGGATTTTGTTAACGGAGCGATGCTCCGAATTAGGATTGGAAGTTAGCGAGATCTTCGGGCCCACTCGGGAAAGGCTCAAAGGGGTGGTCCCCTCCCTGGGTTCAATAAAAAATCCGGTAGACTTAACTGGACAGTCCCTTAGCAATCCTTCCCTGGTAAAGGGATCCCTTGAAGTGATGCTGGATGCCGAAGATTTTGACATCGTAGTGCCCCTGCTTTTGATGTCCAAGGCCACTGCCGAAAAGAAGGCCAAGGATCTTTGGCAACTCTTCCAGGACCTCAGGAGTAATAAGATCCTGGTCGTTTGTTGGCCCGAGGGTCCTAAGGAATGGGCCCAGTTCCTCATAGAGAGGGGGATTTTTGTTTCCGTCACTCCCACCCGCTGCGCTCAGACCCTGAAAGCCCTGTTCACCTACGCCGATTTTCAGCGACGTTATGGGGGACGCAAAACTTTGGATGAAGGCTTGATAAATCTACCTGCAGATCGCCAGAAAAGAGCGTTAGAGGTTATTCAAAAGGCAACCCGCAGGGGAGAATCCTCTCTGAATGAATACGAGTCAAAGAAGATTCTTCAGGCCTACGGCATTCCTACAGCCAAGGAGGCATTGTCCACCTCGCCGGATGAAGCTGCCATGATCGCCAGGGAGATCGGATATCCGGTAGTGGCCAAACTTATTTCCCCGGAAATCCCCCATAAAACGGAAGCCGGGGTCATCTCCTTAAATATTCAATCGGAAGAACAGTTAAGAAGAGACTTTCAGAAAATTATAAAAAAAGGAAAGGCTTATCGCCCCGACGCCCGGATCGACGGAATCCTCATCCAGGAGATGGTTCTGGAACAGGCGGTTGAGACCATTGTCGGCCTCTCGCAAGAGAGACCATTTGGCCCCGTCATCCTTTTTGGCCTGGGGGGCATTTTCGTGGAGATTATGCAGGATGTAGCAATAAGAGTTCTTCCGGTGACCAGGTCGGATGTTGAGGGTATGATCCCCCAAATCCAGGGATATAAAATCCTGCAGGGGGTTCGGGGAAAGAGACCTGCGGATGTAGAGGCCCTTTCTATGGTTCTGCTGCAGGTGGCCTGCTTGGCCCGGGAGCTAAAGGAGGTCATCGCTGAGCTTGATATCAACCCCCTAATGGTTCTGGAAGAAGGCAATGGGGTCAAGGCAGTCGATGCTCTAATCTGCCTCAATAAAGAGAAGTTATCTTTATCAAAAGCATAAGCGCCACAAGCCAGAGGAAGCTCTTTTCATGTAGGAGAGGCTTTTTTTGGTTGGTAAGGGATTTTCATGGAAGATTTCGACAAAAAAATGAGCCGGGGAACAAAAACAGCGGCCCAGCCTTCACAGCAAAGAGGCTACTGTCGCATCTGCAATCGGCATTATTTTTTTCGGCATCAGCGCGATACGGAGCATACCCAATTCCATCAGCACCATGGAGGGGTATGCCAAAAAGGACGCTACCCATGCGCTACGATTAAAACGCATGTCAGGGCGTAATCCTTCTTAAAAACATGCAGCCATGTTGGGAAGAAGTAGAACCCCGGCTGACAAACCATTCTTGGGAGGTAAGTGGAAAATGAATGAAAAGATTGAAAAGCTTATCCCATCTGTCAAGGATCAGAAGGCGGAGATGATCGACCTGAAGTTCATCGACCTTTTAGGCCAGTGGCACCACCTCACCATCCCGGCCGCCATCTTTTCAGAAGAGACGTTCTCGCGGGGCGTAGGCTTCGATGGTTCCAGCGTCGGCTTCAAGACCTTAGAGGCCGGGGATATGGTCCTGATCCCTGACCCGGAGACAGCCAGGAATGATCCCTTCTGGGAGGCAAAAACGGTAAGCCTCCTTTGCGAAGCAGCGGAAGCCGATACCAAGGAAATTTCTCCCCTCGACCCGCGAGGAATTGCCAGAAGAGCGGAGAAATTCTTGAAAGATAGCGGCCTGGCCGATGCAAGCGAGTGGAGCCCGGAATTCGAATTTTACATCTTTGACAGCATCAATTACCAGTCGGACATCAACATGGCCCGTTACATCATCGATTCTGAGGAGGCAGACTGGAATTCAGGGATGGAGCATGAACAAAACCTGGGCCATAAAATTCCCCGCAAAGGGGGATATCATGCCATTCCTCCGCTGGACATCATGTTCAACATTCGCTCGGAAATGGTTAAAATAATCGAAGAGAGCGGCATTAAGGTTCGCTATCACCATCACGAAGTCGGAGGGCCCGGCCAATCCGAGATAGAGGTCCTTTTCTTCCCCCTGGTGGAGGCAGCCGACCACGCCATGTGGATCAAGTACGTGATCAAGGTGGTCGCTCAGAGGCGCAAGCGGACTGTCACTTTTATGCCCAAGCCTCTTTATGGAGAGGCCGGCAGCGGGATGCACATGCACCAAAAATTGTTCAAGAACGGAGAGCCGCTTTTCTTCGATTCTTCGGGATATGCCGGTCTTAGCAAAATGGCCCTTCATTACATCGGTGGAATTTTAAGCCATGGCCCCAGCCTCACCGCCTTGACCAATCCCAGCACCAACTCTTTCAAACGTCTCGTGCCGGGATTTGAAGCGCCGGTGAATCTATTCTTTTCTTTGGCCAACCGCAGCGCCGCCATTCGGATCCCCAAATATGGCATTGCACCCAACGACAAAACCTTTGAGTACCGGCCTCCGGACGCCACCTGCAACATCTACCTGGCAATGAGCGCCATCTTGATGGCCGGCATTGACGGCATCCGCAAAAAGATCGACCCCACGGAGGCAGGTTTTGGACCATTTGATGTGGACATGGACAAGGCCAGTAAGGAAATCAAGAGCCATATCAAGCCCTTGCCTTCCTCCCTGAAAGAAGCCCTGGAGGCCCTGGCAGAAGATCATCAGTATCTGCTTGAGGGAGGAGTCTTCAGCTCGGACATAATCGAGACGTGGATCGAGCAGAAGATGAAAGATTATTATGAAATACGCAATCGGCCCCATCCCTATGAGATGAATCTTTATTATGAAGCCTAAATAGGGGGAGGGTAAGTTCGTATGGATTTGATAACGCCCGCCTGAAATCCCCCCAATCCCCCTTTCCTAAAAGGGGAGGGATTTGTGTGATCACCGGCGGCGATCGGACGATATTGTGGCCACACCGCACTGTGGTGTAAGAATCCAAATAAGAAGAATTTTCTGTTCGTAGAATTTCTTCAAAGGGAGAAGGATGTTCTACTTCCTTTTCGCTCTAATATCCATCTATGCCGTATTTACTCTAGGGTTCGCTTTCACCTCCTTCAGAGAAAGTTGTATTCGCGCCGGGTGGACGGGGATGGTGCTATTCCTGTTGCTGGCCCTTGTGCTCGGCATCTATTCTTGGGCCAAAGTTGCTGGACACCTTTCGGGCCCCATCGCTCTGAGTTTCCAGGTTATCATCGGGGCCGCCCTCGTCCTGTTTACCGCTTTGATATTCCTGCCCCTGGGACGCAACCCTCAGGCCCTCAAGGGTACGGAAGGGATGGCCCGGGGCAAAGCAGAAAAATTCAACCAGAAAGATACGGCCTTCAGCATCGCCCATGTGGGCGGGTATGGTCCGGAGGCGGCGAGGAATAGATGGGCCCTGCAGAGCCAGGACCCGTTTGGAGGACTCTTCTGGACCCTGGTTATGGGACTGAGATATCAGGTGGACGGAAAGGTAAAGCCAAACCAACAGCAGGGCTATTCTCCAGAAGAGATCACCAAGAGAATCAAAGAGAAGGCTAAATATCTGGGGGCCGACTTGGTTGGCGTTACCCTCCGGAAGGATGACTTCACTTATAGCGAGGCCTTTTCCTATGAGGAATCGAAACTGGAAGTGGGGCCAGCCGTAACCAACCCCGTAGATTTGGAACACAAGTACGTGGTCGTCCTGGGTAAGGAAATGAATTATTCCGTCATTCGCGCGGCCCTAAACGAAAAGGATAATGCAAGCCTGGGAGAAATCGGCAAGAGCTATAATGAGGTTGCCCAGATTGCCTGCGCGCTGGCCGGCTATATCCGCCAGATGGGTCACCCAGCGCGGGCCCATCACCTGCGGAACGACCAGATCATGCACGTTCCCCATGCGGTTGATGCCGGTCTGGGCGAGCAGGGGAGATTCAGTTATCTCCTCAGCGCCAGATATGGCCCCCGTGTCCGCCTGGCTGCGGTAACCACCGACTTGGGACTTCTGGAGGACAAACCTGTAGATATCGGGGTTCAGGATTTTTGCGAAAACTGCCGGCTCTGCGAGACGAATTGCCCCTGCGACGCCTTGGCGGCGGATAAGAAGGGAATCCGGGGATACGAGAGATGGCATCAGGACCAGGATAGATGTTTCAATTTCTGGGTTTCGGGAGCCAACACCTTTGCCTGTACCTTGTGTATTAACATCTGTCCCTGGAATAAACCCCGATCCTTTGTGCACAAGGTCAGTTTTTTTGCCGTCACCCGCTCCGTGGTAGCCCGCAGGGCCCTTTACTGGATTTCGATATTATGCTACGGGAAAAAAATTCGCTGGCAACGAAGGCCGCTTCCCAGGGAGGTAGCCCTGCCACCCGAGACGGCATCGTGGGCTAAGAAAGATCAGCCGGAAATCGCCGGCCGCCCTACCTGAGGCAAGGTCTATGGGGAAGAATCCTTCTTCCTTGACGCAATGGATGCGGAGGAACCATGAGAAATCGCTATTATGATCCCGAAATCGAGACTGCCTCAAAAGACGCCCTCAGAAAATTGCAGGAGAAGAAGTTCAAAGCGATCGTTCGCCACACCTGGAAGCACAGCCCTTTTTACCGGAAGAAATTCGAGGAAGCAAACCTGACTCCAGATAGGATCCGTTCACTGGAGGATATTTCCAAACTCCCGTTTGTGACTAAGGAGGACTTGCGGAAAGACCAGGAAGCCCACCCTCCCTGGGGAGACATCCTCGCCGTAAAACCAGAGGAATGCCAAAGAATACACCTGACTTCGGGAACGACGGGCAAGTCTCTGAAGATCCTCGACACCACAGCAGATTGGTCCAGATTCTGCCATATATACGCTAGAAATCTATATGCCTACGGAATTCGCAAGACGGACATGGTCATGCCGGCCTTCAGCTTCGGGCCCTGGATCGGGTTCTGGGCGGGATACTACGCCTGCCAGGAGATCGGGTGTCTCCTCTTTGCTTCGGGGGGGATGAAGACGGAACAGCGCATTGATGCCCTCCTTACATACCCCATTACCGTCCTGGGTTGCACCCCTTCGTACGCGATTCATATGGCCGAGGTGGCCGGGAAAAGCGGCATAGAATTCTCCCGGCGGGCCAAGATTCGAATCTCCTGGCACACGGGCGAGGCCGGAGCTGCTATCCCGACTGTAAAGAAAAAAATTGAAGAGGCCTATGGCTGTAAATGCTTTGACTTTCTGGGTTCTACCGAAATTGGCCCCTGGGGGTTTAACTGCGAATTCCAGTCGGGCCTTACTCATGTGAACGAGGATTGGGCCTATGCAGAAGTTCTGGACCTGGAGACAGATCAGCCGGTTGGCCCAGGCGGCAGGGGCGAACTCGTGCTGACAAATCTGGAGCGAAAAGCAAACCCCTTCCTGAGGTATCGATCCCGGGATATCGTTCAGGTGGCGGACCGGAAATGCCCCTGCGGACGAACCCTTTTTGCCCTGGAAGGCAGCGTCCTGGGCAGGTTGGATGATATGAAGAAAGTCAGGGGAATCATCGTATACCCGAGCAAGATCGAGGAAATCGTCCGGGGATTTAAAGAAGTGGATGAATTCCAGGTTGTATTCAAAAGAGTGCGGGAGCTCGATGAGGTTTTCATCAGGATCGACCCCATGCCGGAATTGGACCGGGGCTCTTATGTTTTCTTTCAGGAAAGGTTGGAAAAGGCCCTGCAGATTGGCCTGGGGATCCGTACTTTCATCGAGATCCTGGAAAGGGGGGCACTCCCCAGGTGGGACCACAAGGCCAAGAGGATCGTGGATGAGAGGAAGGATGTACCTTTTTAGAAAGAGAAGAGAAAGGAAGAGATGAGAAAAGGAATTACCACCCGCATCGTTGGCCCTCAAGAACGATTTGACCAGAGAAATCAGATGCACACCCAGGCGGCCATAGGCGGTGTGGGAGAAAAAGTCAAAGAGCGTTGGACCAAGGAATCCATCGACCCCTTCCGGCGAATCTTTTATCCAGAAAAAAGGGCCAAGAACGTGCCCATGCGGTCCTGGCGGGATGTGGCGGATGGGCCGATCAATCCAGAAAGGATGCCGGTGGATGACCCGGAGACGATGGCCGCCAGGATTAAGGAGGCAGGAAAATTCCTGGGGGCGGATCTGGTAGGAATTTGTGAGCTGAACCTGGCCTCTGTTTACAGCCACACTGGGCTGCGTATCGATTTTGCCAAAGGGACAGCCGGGGAAGAGATCAAATTACCCCACCGGTACGCCATCTCCCTGGCGGTGGAGATGAACTACAAGCACCTGCGCTACTCTCCCGGTTGGATCGATAATGCCGAAGTGGGCCTTGGATATTTAAATGTTGCCAAGCCCGCGGTGGCCCTGGCGGCCTACATTCGCGAGCTGGGATATCCCGCCCGGGCTCATTTTTTCATCAACGAATGGGTCCTGCATGTCCCCATTGCGGTGGACGCTGGATTGGGAGAGCTGTCCCGAAATGGCATTATCATTACCGCTCCTTTCGGCCCCAGGGTCCGCCTTTCTACCGTGACCACAGATTTGCCTCTGGCCGTCGATAGCCCGGTGGACATTGGAGCTGTCTCCACATGTGAAATCTGCAAGAAGTGCGCGGAGAATTGTCCCTCCCAGGCCATTCCCCGTGGGGGTAAGGAAATCGTGCGGGGAGTGGAGAAATGGAAAGTGGATGCGGAAAGATGTATCCGCTTCTGGGTGGCCAATCCGAACAGATGGAATGATTGCGCCCGATGCATTGCGGTCTGCCCCTGGAGCAGGCCTAACGTTTGGTATCACCGATTTTCCACCAAGGCGGCCGCGCGTTCCAGGGCGGCAATCAAGATTTTACTCTGGGTCGATGATATCATCCGCGGAAAACGTCCCAAGCCCGTGATAAAGTGGCTGGAATACACGGAAGGGGGCAGCCCTATTTCCGACAAGCCAGTGGAATAAAAATGCGAAGGGGATTCGTGGTACCCTTACAAAACAGAAGGAGGATGGGTGTTTATCCAGCAACTCATTAATGGCATCATGCTCGGGAGCACCTATTCTCTGATCGCCATCGCCTTCACCTTACTCATGGGCATCTTGAATATGCTCAACTTCGCCATCGGCGAAGTATTCATGCTGGGGGCTATCTTCGGACTGACCTTTATTCATCTCGGTCTATCTTTTCATTTGGCCCTCCCTCTGGCTATGATTTGCACGGGGGCCTCCTGCCTGGTCATTGAGCGCTTTTCCTTCCGACCCCTCCGGAATGCTCCACCGCTCGTTCCTTTGCTGAGCACCATCGGCTTCTCCATCCTCTTCCAGAATATAACCGTGAACCTCTGGGGATCAGAACGCTCCCAGTTTCCTCCATGGATGGAACCCATCAATATATCCGTGGGACCGGTCCTTTTCTCCTTAACCCAGGGTGTAATCCTGGCATTGTCTATTCTCTTGATGATTGCCTTGGATTTATTCATCCAGCGAACAAGAATCGGCCGGGGCATGCGGGCGGTTGCCGAAAGCCTGGAAACCGCCAGCATCCTGGGGGTGGACTTTAACCGTATCATCCTGATGACCTTCTTCGTATCCGGATCCCTGGCCGGGGCGGCCGGCATTCTCTTCGGGCTCAGTTTTTCAATTGTTTCCCCCTTTATGGGCATGGAGCCGGGTATCAAGGGGATCGCCGCGATGATCGTGGGGGGAATGGGCAATGTGCGGGGAGCGATCGTGGGGGGAATGTTCATCGGCATCATAGAGGTCCTGAGCGTGGGCTACCTCGGGTCCGCAGCCAGGGATTTTGCAGTATATGGCCTTTTGTTTCTGGCCCTTCTGTTGAGGCCGCAGGGGATCCTGGGCGTGATCCAGCCCGAGAAGGAGAGGATCTAAAGATGAGCAGTTATCAATTAGACCTGCTCTCCAACTTGGGCATTAATATTCTTTTGGCCTTGAGCGTCTATTGCCCCATGGCGACCGGACAGCTTTCTATCGGCAATGCAGGCTTTATGGCCATAGGGGCCTACGTCTCAGCCATCCTCACGGTTCACCTCCATCTTGCCCTCTTTCCCTCATTGATCATCGGAGGGATTACCGCCGGGATCATCGGAGTCATCGTTGGTTTTCCGGCCTTACGGCTGAAGGGCATTTTTCTCGCCATGGCCACCCTCGGCTTTGGAGAAATTGTGCGGAATTTTTTCATGAACTTCCTGACTCCCTTGACCGGGGGCGCTTATGGTTTTCGCGGAATCGGAAGTATTCCCATTTCCATATCATGGATCTGGGGGTGGGTCGCCTTCTTTTTGCTCTTTTTCTTTTTCCTTTCCCGATCCCGGGTAGGATTGGCCATGATGGCCGCGCACGATGATGAGACAGTCAGTGAACTGATTGGCATCCATATCGTTCTCCTGAAAGTAAGCGCTTTCGGCGTGGGCGCCTTTATCGCCGGGGTGGCGGGTGGATTATATGCCCATTATTACCTTTACATTGAACCGGAATTCTTCAATGTTTGGGAATCCATCCATATGGTCCTCTACGTAATCATGGGGGGGATGCTTACCTTTTGGGGTGGGGTATTGGGGGCCGGAATTTTTACCCTGCTCCCCGAGTTCCTCCGGTTTTTGCTCGATTGGCGGGGGGCCTTCTTCGGGATCGCCATTATCGGGCTCATGATCGCCAGGCCGTCGGGCTTGATCACTCGCGAAATGTTGCGAGTCAGTTTTTGGACGCCATACCGAAAAGGAGTGAAGCTTTGAAAAAACCCCCCCTTCTTTCCTTGAATAGGGTCTCCAAGACCTTCGGGGGACTTGTAGCCGTTAATGACCTGAACCTGGAGGTTTCCCAAGGGTACATCTTTGGCCTTATAGGGCCGAATGGGGCGGGAAAGACCACCGTGTTTAATTTAATCACGGGTGTTTATCCATGCGCCCATGGTTCAATCCGTTTGGAGGATTCAGAATTGACCATCCTGAAACCTTACCGCATTGCCCGCCTGGGGATCAGCCGGACATTTCAGACGATTCGGCTGTTTCCCAACATGACCACCTGGGAACATGTTCTGATCGGCCAGAACTTCCTTTCCCGTCCCAGGTTGGGAGGCATCCTTCCCCTCCAGCGGGCTGAGGAATTTACTCTTCGAGAGCAGGCCCAAGAAGCCTTGAAAGTTCTGGGTCTCTGGGAAATGAAAGAACGAAGGGCGGTGACTCTTCCTTACGGAAGCCAGAGAAAAGTCGAGATCGCCAGGGCTTTGGCTGCCCGGCCCAAGCTCCTTTTGCTCGACGAGCCTACGGCGGGAATGAATGCCCGGGAAAAAGAGGATGTGCTGAACGCGTTAGCGAAGATCCATGATTTCGGGGTCACCATTTTGGTTATCGAACATGATATGCGGGTGGTGATGGGGCTTTGTGATCATATCTTTGTCTTGAACTTCGGACAGAAGATAGCGGAAGGGACCCCTTCCGAGATTCGTAAGAATGAGGAAGTCCTGGAAGCTTACCTGGGCCAGGAGGAATAAGTGATTCGGATCTTGCATTTAGAGACAGGGTATGGCAAAATCCGCGTTTTACGGGGCGTTTCCCTAGAAATCGAAAAGGGGGAGATCGTTACCCTGATCGGGGCCAATGGAGCGGGAAAATCTACCCTGATGAAGACGATTTGCGGGATCCTATCCCCCAGCGCCGGGACCATTGAGTTTGAAGGGGTGCGCATCGATCGCCAATCTCCCAGGTTTAGGGTGCGGCAGGGTCTCGTCCTCGTACCGGAAGGGCGGTGTATTTTAAAAAGGATGACGGTTTACGAAAATTTATTGATGGGAGCTTATGCCCGGCCGGATCAAACCGCCCTGAAGGAAGATCTGGAAAAGGTCTATAGACTCTTTCCGGTCTTAGCACAGCGAAAGACTCTATCGGCCAATGTCCTTTCCGGGGGTGAACAACAGATGTTGGCCATTGGCCGGGCCCTCCTCTCCCAGCCCCGGCTCCTCATGTTAGATGAGCCCTCATTAGGGCTGTCTCCCCTTTTAGTCCGGGAGATCTTTTCCATCATTAGTGATATGCATCAATTGGGGATTACCATTTTTCTTGTCGAGCAGAATGCGAAAAAAGCCCTGCAATTAGCCGACCGGGGGTACGTCATGGAGACCGGGGTCATCGTGATGTCCGATAGGGCGCAGAACCTTTTGAGGAGTAAGGAACTTCGGGAAGCCTATCTGGGGGGGGAATAAGGGAAACCCCTTTGGCCAGGAAGATCATGGATTTTATAAAAATTTTTCAAACGCTTAGCTTTTTCAGCTTGGCGTAAATGAAAGGAGGGAGATTCTATGTACAGGTCAAGAGTTCATTCAAAAAGTGGCCGGAAACTGGTTTTATGGATAATTTTTTTCCTCTGTTTGGGAACAAGCCTGGGTCTCACCCCTCTTTCCGTCTTAGGGGCCGAAGCCAAGCTTGCCGGGAAGGAAGTTCGGATTGGGGCGGCCTGGGGACTGACGGGAATGTGGCGTGACTGGACAACCAAGAACGCCATCGTTGCCCAAATGGCTATCGAGGAGATCAATGCCGCCGGGGGGATTAAGGGGGTTCCTGTTCGTTTAATCACCTATGATACGGCCAGCAAGCCCATGGAAGCCACCCGGATGATTCGCAAGCTGGCGGAAGATGACAAGGCCCTGGCAATCTTAGGTCCTTTTTCCACCTCCGAAGCTGAAGTGGCCTTTCCCGTGGGAAACAATATCGGAATTGTAATGATCTCCCAGGCCTCCTCCAAGCCCGGTTTGGCCAAGGAGCACCGCCCCTACGCCTTCCGCAATACCATCGATGAGATCGAAATGGGGAAGGTGGCTGTGAAGGCCTTTATGGAAAGGTACAAGATTAAACAGGTAGCTGTGGTCCACGATATTAAGGACGCAATCGGGCTGACTCTTGGGTCCAAGGTGCTTCCTGCGGTCTTTAAAAAAATGGGAGCTACGATCGTCAATGAGGGAGGCTATGTAACATACCAAACCAATGACTTTGACTTTCGGCCCCAGGTTACCAAACTGAAGGGAATGGAGTTCGACGGGATTGCCTTCGGCGGAGTCTACTTTGATGCCATCACCTTTTGCAAAGAGCTCCGCCGCCAGGGTTTGAAACAGCCCTTGGTAGGCGGGAGTCCCTTTATCAACGAGTACTTTCCCCAGAAAGGTGGAAAAGATGTGGAAGGGACCATTGCGCCGTGCACCTTCCATTATTCGATTGCACCCCAGAAATTCGTAGATGAATTCGTCAAAAGGGCAAAGACCAAGGGGTATGAACCACCCGAACCAATCATGTACGATTCCAATGTATACGATTCCATTTATTTCCTTAAACATGTGATCGAGAAGATGGCCGTGACCAACAAGCCGGGAGAGCTGGCCAAGGACCGGGAAAAGATTATGAAGGGCCTGAGCACGATCAAAGATTTCAGAGGAATTGTTGGCCCCGTGGCCTTCAATCAGGATGGGGATGCGGATAAACCAGTCTTCGTAGCGGAAATAAAGGAGGGGCGGTGGCATATCTATAAGTAGAACATGAAATCAGCCTGCCCCTCCCCGGGGCAGGCCATAACCAAATTTGCAAGGAGAGCCATTTATGTTAGCGGAGAGGATTCTGGCAGTTCAGAGGTCCCCATTTTACAGCATCATGGAGTTGGCCGCAAAAAAGGGGAACTGTATCTACCTGCAGTTGGGGGAGCCGGACTTTACGACGCCCAAGGCCATTCTGGAGGCGGCCAAGAAAGCCATGGATGAAGGCCATACCCATTATGGCCCGGACCGGGGGAGCCATGAACTGCGCCAGCTCATCGCCCAAAAGATTAAAAAACAATACGGCGCCGATTATAATTGGGAAGACGAAATCTTGATCACCGCCGGGGGACAGGCCGGACTTCATATCGCTGTGATGGCCCTCGCCAACCCCGGGGATGAAATCATCATCCTGGTGCCTTATTATCCGCCCTACCTCGTCAATACGACCTTGGCTGGGGCCAAGCCTGTCTTTGTAACTTTGCGGAGCGAGGATGGTTTTATTCCGGATGCCGCGGAGATTGAGAAAGCGGTCAGCCCGAAAACAAAAGCCCTGATCATCCTGAGTCCCAACAACCCCACGGGAGCCGTTTACCCGGCGGGGGTCCTGAAAAGGCTTGTCGAACTCGCCCGGGCGCACAAATTCATGATCATCTCTGATGAAGTCTACGAATGCCTCGTTTACGATGGCCTAACGCACACCAGCGCGCTCTCCTTCCCCGGCGCGAAGGAACATGTGGTCCAGGTCAACAGTTTTTCCAAGACCTACGCCATGACTGGCTTGAGAATCGGGTACGTTGCCGCCTCCGCCGATAAGCTCTTGCAATTTCTGAAATATCACCACACGGTCAACATCAGCGCCAATGTGCCTTCTCAATGGGCCTGTGTAACCGCCATGAAAGGTCCACAGGACAGCGTAGAGGAAATGCGGCAGGCTTACCAAAAGAGACGAGACCTGTTGGTGAAGATGCTGAATGACATCCCGGGCGTTCAATGCAATACTCCCCAGGGAGCTTTTTACGCCTTAGCGGATATTCGCGAGCTCGGCATTCCGTCGCTGGAGTTTGCTGAATACCTGGTGCAGGAGGCAGGAGTAGTGTTGACAAACGGGAGCGGTTTGGGTTATGAAGGCTTTATCCGGGTTTCCTATGCGGCGGATGAAAGGAAGATAGAGGAGGCCATGGACCGGATGAAGAAGGCGGTCCTCAAGATGAAATCGTCGAAAAAGTAATTCCAAATTATACTCGGAAAAAGCGCGACGGTTTTCCGAGATTGAGATTGCCGCGCTCGCCTGGAGCGGGCGCTTGTATTCCTTTAAAGAAAGGGGGATGGAGATATGAAGAAGAAGACGTTACTGGTAGTGTTTCTTGTTTTCCTCGCGGCTTTATCCGTTAGGGCGGGAGCCCAAGAGGTAAAAGCTCCGGTACATTTGCGGGTAGCCTCACTAGATCTGGGAAGTGCCTGGTATGTGTATGCCGCAACTTTTGCCAAGCTGTGGAGAGAAGTGTTGCCCAAAGGATCAACCATTGATGTCTTGCCATTTGCCGGAGGAATTGGCAATGCTTTAGTCCTGGACAAGGGGGATGCCGATCTGGGATTCCTTTTCGGTGCCACCGCCAACTGGGCCGTTCAGGGGAAAGTGGCTTACTCCAAGAAAATAGATGCCATTACGGGGCTGGTCGGAGGGTTGGATAAATACTATGCAGCGATGATGGCCACCAGGCGGTCGGGCATCACTTCTCTGGAGGAAGTTGCCAAGAAGAAGTTACCTGTTCGATTCGTTGCCCAACCGATGGGAAGCGCATCAGAGTTTTCCATGAGGCTGATTCTGGAAGCCTACGGCATGACTTATGATGAGATTAAATCCTGGGGAGGGGCGGTAACACCGACTTCTACAGGGGTCGCCCAGGCTCAGATGGTGGATGGAAAAGCGGAGATCTGGATCAATGTTGTTACAGCGGGACATCCGGCCGTATCGGAATTGGCCATTTCCACAGATTTGGTATTCTTGCCCCTGAGCGATGAAGTCATCAAAAAGCTGACCGCCCTGGGTTATGAAAAAACTTCTCTTCCCGCCAAGTCATTCAAGGGTCAGGATCGAGATGTCCCTCTGGTTGGATGGCCCACGATTTTAATGGCCCATAAAGACTTGAAACCGGAGGCCGCCTATCTTCTCACCAAGACGATCGTGGAGAACAAGGAAAAACTGGTGAAAGCTCACGCCGGATTCAAGGATTTTACCCCGGAAGATGCTTGGAAACTTGACAAATATGGCATCCCTCTTCATCCCGGGGCAGAAAAATATTATCGAGAAAAAGGGATGATGAAGTAAGTCGTAGCCGATTCCCTGCCTTCGGGAAGGAAGGGTCAACGGAATGAGGAGGTAATTGGTGGTTGATTCTCCGGCGTATAAGACCTTTTTGAAACCTTCGCCCTTGGTGGCGATTGCCTGGTCTCTTTTCCAGGCATATGCAATAGCAGTAGGATTCCTGCACCCACTCATCTTATACCCCATTCACGTAACTTTTGCCGTTGCCCTGGTTTTCCTAAATTCCCCGGCGAGCAAGGAGGGGAAGACCCATAAACTTTTTGATTATCTTCTGGTCCTGTTCACTTTTACGATCGGGGTTTATTTGATCCTGAATTTTCAAAGGTTTTCGACCCGGATCCCCTTTGTCCATTCCCCGACAATGATGGATATCATTTTTGGGGTATCCCTGGTCGTCCTACTTCTGGAAGCCTGCAGAAGAACCGTGGGGTTGTGTCTGACACTGATCGCCATCTTATTCATCTTCTATGGCTTTGCCGGCAAATACATGCCCGGGTTACTTGCTCACCGAGGCCTTTCCATAGAACGGTTCGTTGATTTACAGGTCCTATCCCCCAATGGGATATTTGGGTTGCCCATCGGGGTCTCGGCTGGGCTGGTTTTTTACTTTATCCTCTTCGGCGCTTTTATGGAACGGTCCGGCGGGGGGGAACTGTTTAACGACCTGGCCTATTCGGCCACGGGCCGGGTCAGGGGTGGGGCAGCGAAAGCGAGCGTAGTTTCCAGCGCCCTTTACGGGACCATCTCCGGAAGCGCTGTGGCCAACGTGGTGATTACGGGGCAGTTCACCATTCCTCTCATGAAAAGGAGCGGACTGAATCCGGCTTTTGCCGGAGCGGTTGAAGCGGTGGCCTCGACGGGAGGGCAGATCATGCCGCCGATCATGGGAGCGGCGGCCTTCATCTTGGCCCAGATCGTGGGCATCTCTTACTGGGAGGTGGCCATCGCCGCCGTGATCCCCGCTTGTTTGTATTACGTGGCGCTCTTTTTTACCATAGATTTTGAGTCCATCAAAGGGGGGCTCAAAGGGCTGAGTCGATCGGAGCTGCCCGATGTAAGGGCGGGATTGAAGCTGCGTATTCACTTGCTTCTCCCCCTGGCCATTCTAATTTATTATATCATCACCGCAACGGTCACTCCGGTCACCGCTGTTTTTCGGGCGATCTTGGCGACTATCATCATCAGCTTTCTGAGGAAGGCGACGAGGATAGGGCCCCAGCGGCTGTTGAGCGCTCTGGAAAAGGGCGCCAAGGACGCAGTCACCGTGGCCATCCCCTGCGCGGTCGCCGGGATCGTCATCGGGATCGTGATCAATTCCGGATTGGGGTTGAAGTTCACCGATTTGATGATTTACCTCTCCGGGGGCGTTCTTATCGTCACCTTGATCCTGGTCATGCTGGGGGTGATCATTCTCGGAATGGGGATGCCCACCAGCGCGGCCTATTTGATTGGGGCGATTTTGCTGGCCCCGGCCTTGATCAATCTGGGAGTCCAACCCATTGCCGCCCACATGTTCATCTTTTATTTCGCGGTTATTTCCATGATCACCCCTCCGGTGGCCCTGGCCTCCTTTGCCGCCGCCTCCATAAGTGGATCCGATCTATGGAACACAGGACTCTTGGCTTTCCGGATCGCTCTGCCCGGATTTCTTATCCCCTATATTTTTGTATTCCACAATGGGCTTTTGTTTAAAGGGTCTTGGGTGGAGATATTATGGGTGAGTGCCACTACCATAGTGGGGGTCATCGGATTTGCCGGGGGAACCACCGGGTATTTTGTTAAAAAAACTTCTATAGCGGAGCGGTTCTTCCTCTTGATCGGGGCTTTATTACTGATCGTTCCTGAAAAGATGACGGATATTATTGGATTGGCGATCTTGGTCGGGGTTTTTGTCCTGCAAATATGCCGCAAATCGGCCGATCGCCCTGGATCCTTCATCGAGGGAAAATAAGAAAATCGAATGGGCAGATATTTCATTTTTGAGTAATAAGATTGATGATCTCGTAAAAAGTCTGAAAATACGTTTTTCGGCAGAAGAGTCATTGCGAGCAAAAGCGAAGCAATCTCGTTTTTAGAAGTCCTTGAAAATACGGGATTGCTTCGTCGTCCCGCATTGGCGGAACTCCTCGCAATGACCAAAAAGGGACTTTTTACGAAGCCATCAAGATTGGAAAGGAGAAAAGAATGGCAGATATCGCCAAAAGGAGTTCTTTCATCCCGGATATTTGGGATATCCGAGAATTCATCCGAAGGCTGGAAAGGGAGGGCGATCTTGTTCGAGTGGAAAAAGGAGTTGCCGGAGGAGATGAAATCGCCGCGGTCATGTGGGAACTGGAAGACCGGAAGGGGAATCGTGGGCCCGCCGTCGTCTTTGAAAAAATAAAAGGGTATGATATCCCGGTGATCAAGAATCTCTTCGGAGCGTTACGAAGATGGGCCTTGATCCTGGGGTTTCCCGACTGGCGAAATATCAAGATAAGAGAGTTGAAAGAGTACCTGCTGCAGAAGATTGAGACGGATAAGGACTGGATTGCTCCCGAAATAACCGCCCAGGCCCCCTGTCAAGAAGTGGTCATCCAAGACAACCCGGATTTTTCCAAATTTCCCATCTTCCGCTGGCACCCGACCGATGGGGGCCCCTATATAACTCTTCCGGGCGTGGTCATCAAAGACCCGGAGTGGGGGCAGAATCTGGGGATGTATAGGATCATGATCGTAGATGGCCGATCCGCTCCCATCGTGATCAATGCCCCGCAGGATAGCGGCATCTATTGCGCCCGGGCTAGAAAAAGGGGGGTGACGAAGGTCGAATGCGCGATCGCCATCGGCTTTGATCCCCTTCTCCACCTGGCCTCGGTCATGAAGATGCCCGTAGTGGGCCGGGATGCCGAGTTCCGCTTTGTCGGGGCCTTATACGGGAAACCGGTCCAGTTGGCCAAATGCAAGACGGTGGACATCGATGTCCCGGCCAGCTCGGAGATCGTATTCGAGGGGTTTATCGATCTGGAGGACGTCAGGGAAGAGGGTCCATACGGGGAATATACCGGCTATTATGGGGAAGCAATGGTTCAGCCCACGTTTCACCTGAAATGCGTAACCCACCGGAAGAATCCTTATTACATTTCGTGCACCAGCGCTCATGTGGCCAGTGAGTGCCTGATCCTCCATTACCCCCAGCCCTTCAGCTGGTACCGGCGGATGAAGACGGAGGTCGTGGGTTTTCGAGACGCCTATCTGCCGCTGCAGGGGAGAAATTTTATGGCCATCGTGCAGATTCAAAAGCGTTATCCGGGATGGGGGAAGCAGGCCATTATGTCCGCCCTGGGATCTGGTTTCGCTGCCGCCATTATTAACTGGCTCATCGTCGTGGATGAAGATATCGATATATATAATTGGGACGATGTGCTGTTTGCTCTGGCCACGCGGGTAGATCCGCAACTCGACATCGTCACTTTTCCTCCCCTGGCGGTTAATGCCCTGAACCCCTCGGCCAGATCAAGAATTCCCGAGAGTAAAGATTTCCCCTATACCAATTTCGCGCTCTGCTCCAAAGTTGGTATTGATGCCACCAAAAAATTTTCCAACGAACCTGGCAGGCAAAGACCTACCCCTCCACTCTCCCTGCCAGATACGGAAGTTTTAAAGAAGGTGAAAAAGCAGTGGAAAGAGTACAAAATAGATTAAGATTTCTTAGATAATCATGGAGCAGTTGCCATGTCCAAGATGTTTACAGAAGAACAGATGAAAAAGGTCGGCAAGGAAAAAGAAGCCTGGGAGAAAGAACTGCAATCCCGGCAGTCTAATAATCCGGAAAGAAAGAGTCGTTTTTCAACCGTATCGGATCTTCAGATAAAAAATATATATTCTCCGGAAGACATTCAAGAAATGGATTATGAGCGAGATTTGGGTTTTCCCGGCCAATACCCCTTTACCAGGGGCGTCCAGCCTTCCATGTATCGGGGCCAGCTCTGGACGATGCGCATGTTTGCCGGATGGGGTTCAGCCGAGGATACCAACCAGCGGTTCCACTATTTGGTGAAACAGGGGCAAACTGGGTTGAGCGTGGCCTTTGATTACCCTACCTTAATGGGATATGACACGGATTCTCCAAAGGCCAGGGGAGAATGCGGGAAATGCGGGGTGGCCATCGATACGCTGCAAGACATGGAAATTCTTTTGGATGGCCTCCCCATCGACCACCTCACCACTTCCATGACCATTAATCCTCCAGCTTCTGTCCTCTGGGCCATGTATATTACCGTGGCGGAGAAGAGAGGGATTCCCAGATATAAGCTGGGGGGAACCATTCAGAATGATATGTTAAAGGAATTTATCGCCCAAAAAACCTTCATGTGCCCTCCCCGGCCTTCTTTAAGAGTGGTTACGGATACCGTTGAATTTGGAACCAAAGAAGTTCCCCGCTGGAATACCATCAGCATCAGTGGCTATCATATTCGCGAGGCGGGCTCTACAGCCGTTCAGGAGCTGGCTTTTACTCTGGCCGACGGCCTGGCCTATGTCCAGGCAGCCATTGAGAGAGGTTTAAATGTAGATGACTTTGCGCCGCGTTTTTCCTTCTTTTTCGATGCCCACATAGATCTTTTTGAGGAGGTGGCCAAATTTCGAGCTGCCCGACGCATGTGGGCCCGCTTTATGAAAGAGCGCTTCCAAGCCAAAAATCCCCGCTCCTGGTGGATGCGCTTCCATACCCAGACCGCCGGTTGTTCTTTAACAGCCCGGCAGCCCTACAATAATGTTATTCGGACTACCCTTGAGGCTTTGGCCGCAGTTTTAGGGGGAACTCAATCACTGCATACTTGTTCACTGGATGAAGTCCTGGCTCTGCCCAGCGAGGAGGCGGCGACCATCGCCCTGCGCACGCAGCAGATTATCGCGGAGGAATCGGGAGTGCCCCATACCATTGATCCTTTGGGAGGATCCTATTTTGTAGAGGCCCTGACGAATGAGATGGAAGCTAAAGCCATGGCCTACATAAACAAGATCGATGACCTGGGTGGAATGGTGGTGGCCATTGAAAGGAATTTTCCTCAGCAGGAGATTGCCAATGCCTCCTACAACTTTCAGAAGCAGCTGGAACGGAAAGAAAAGATCATGGTAGGAGTCAATAAATATGCAACGGAGGAGGCCTTGCCGGTAGAACTTCTCCAGATGGATCCAGCCCTGGAGGAGAAACAGATCGAGAGGCTTAATCGCGTAAAAAACCAGAGGAATCAACCCCGGGTGAAGGAGTCTTTGGAGCAACTGGGAGAGGCGGCATCCGGGAATAAGAATGTCATGCCCTTCCTGATTGATGCGGTCAAGGAATACGCCACCCTGCAGGAATGTTGCGATGTTTTCCGGAAAGTCTTTGGCACCTACCGGGATCCGGGTATCTTTTGAAGAAGATGATCGATGACTTGAGAAGCCAACTGCAGGCCGTGGAAGATTGGGGAGAAGTGCTGCATGTTCGCCGGGAAGTGAATCCCCGGTTCGAGCTCCCGGCAATCTGTAAAAAACTGGAGGTAGATAAAGCCCTCCTCTTCGAAAAGGTCAAAAGGTATTCGCTGCCCGTGTTGGTGGGTTTGGACAACAGCCGTTCCCGAATCGCCCGGGTTCTGGGAACGGATGATTTTGGTTTGACGCCGCGATACCTGGAAGCGATCCGTAACCCTCTTCCACCCACAGTGGTTCAGGATGGTCCTGTAAAAGAGGTGAGGATCACCAAGAACATCGACCTGGCAGAATTGTTGCCAGTCATTACCCATTATGAAAAGGATGGTGGACCTTTCATTACTGCCGGCATGGTTATTGCCGAAGATCCGGGCCGCCGCATCCGCAACCTCTCCTACCACCGGCTGCAAGTTATGAACAAAGATGAGATCGGACTCTTCCTCCAGCCCCGGCACCTCTGGAACCTTTATTCCGCAAAAGAAAAGGAAGGGAAACCCCTGGAAGTCGCCGTGGCCATAGGCCTGGATGTTAGCATCCGGCTGGCCGGCGCGACCTCTGGCTCGCTGATTCCCCTGGGGTTCGACGAACTCTCCATTGCAGGCGCCTTGCGGCACAAGACCGTGGAAATCGTCCGCGGCGAGACAGTGGAGGTGATGGCTCCAGCTAAAGCGGAGATTGTCATCGAAGGAGAAATTTTGCCCCACCTTCGCCGAACCCAGGGGCCTCTGGCCAATTTCACCGGAACCTACGGAGATACGTGGGAGGGCCCCGTGCTTAAGGTGAAAGCCGTCACCCACCGGAAGGGTGCCATCTACCAGGATCTCCTTCCCTTTACCCCTGAGCATCATTTGCTCCTGGCCATTCCTTATGAGCCTGTGGTTTACCAGGCGGTCACGAGCTACGTTCCTGGAACCAAAGCCGTACACGTCACGCCTTCCGGCTCCGGAAGATTTCACGCGGTCGTATGCATCCTGAAGGATCATGAAGAGGACGGGAAGAAGGCCATCTTGGCTGGCCTAAACAGCTGCCGTGATATCAAGCTGGTTACGGTGGTGGATGATGATGTGGATCCTTATAATCTCCGTGAGGTGGAGTGGGCGGTAGCTACCCGATTCCAGGCTGACAGGGATCTGGTGGTTATCGCCGGGGCCAAAGGCAATGAACTGGACCCTTCCTGCTCGCAGTGGGGCTTGACCGCCAAGATGGGGATGGATGCCACCAGGCCTCTGGGCCCAAGAGAGCGTTTTGAGAAGGTCCGGATCCCCGGACTTGAAAATATTAAAATTCAGGACTACATAGAGCCATGAAGCCACTTATCATTGCCATGACGGGTGCGACGGGAGCGATTTACGGTATTCGCCTACTCCAGGTTTTGCGCGAAAAATCAGTGGAAACCCACCTGGTGATCAGCAACTGGGCTGAAAAGACCATCGCTCTGGAAACCGATTATTCACCGGCAGAAGTGAGGAAGCTGGCCAGCAAATGCTATGCGGCGGATGATTTATCGGCGCCCATTTCGAGCGGCTCTTTTCCCACGGCAGGAATGGTCATCATCCCCTGTAGCATGAAGACCCTGGCCGCCGTGGTCCACGGGATGAGCATTAATCTCATCATCCGGGCCGCAGATGTGATGCTGAAAGAGAAGAGAAAGCTAATACTCGTTCCCCGGGAGAGCCCGTTGAATTTAATTCACCTGAAGAACTTGGTCAGCGCCGCAGAAGCAGGAGCGATCATACTTCCGCCTATGGCTGCTTTCTATTTTAAGCCAAAATCGATTTCCGACCTGGTTGAACACTTAGTAGGGAAAGTTTTAGACCTTTTAGGGACGGAGCATAATCTTTTTCCGCGCTGGGGAGAATAAAGGTAGTGACCCTCTAATAGTTGATAAATTGTACTGTTGGGAATTTTTTCCATCCAGTCATTGCGAGGAGCGTAGCGACGTGGCAATCTAATTGATTTTTCAATTAAATTAGATTGCTTCACTTCGTTCGCAATGGCACGATACCCTGTATGAGGATGTAATCGAATATATCAACGATTAAAGGGCCACTACCAGAATAAAAGACCATGGCCAAATAATTGATTTATCAAAAGGAGATCAAATTTTTGCGGAGCGGGAGTCGATGGATTATTCGAGTCGCCAGTGTGGTGGCTATCTCCTGGTCTGTTTTTCAACTATATACAGCCGGTACGGGTTTTTTCCATGTGATGGTCCAGAGACCCATCCATTTGGGTTTTGCCCTGATTCTTTCATTTCTTACCTACCCTCTGATTGCCCGAAAAACGGCAGATAGCCCAGGTGAGCTGGGGGCGGGCATAAAAGATGTAATTTTTGCCCTTTTTGCCGCAGCGGCGATCGCCTACCTTCTCATAGACCAGGGGAGAATCATCGAACGGGTTACCTTTGTCGATCCCGTGGAAACTGCTGATATTATAGTGGGGTTGGGTCTAATCCTGTTGACCTTGGAGGCCGGGCGAAGAACCCTTGGCTATGCCCTTCCAAGCGTGGCCCTTTTTTTTATGGCCTACCTCTTTTGGGGGCATCTCTTCCCAATTCAATCCTTGGCGCACAGGGGCATCAGCCTGAGCCGTTTTATTGATATGCAGATATTGACCCCCACGGGGCTATTCGGGATTCCCATTGGGGTTTCCACGGATACGGTGTTTTACTTTCTTTTATTTGCAGCTTTTCTGGAGATATCCGGAGGCGGAAGGTTATTTACAGACGTGGCCTTCAAGATTACGGGTAGGGCGCGTGGAGGGAGCGCGAAAGCTGCCGTGGTCGGAAGCAGTCTGATGGGCACCATCAGCGGAAGCGCGGTGGCTAACGTAGTAGGAACTGGAATCTTTACTATTCCAATGATGAAACGGGGCGGTTACCCTGGTTACTTTTCCGGGGCCGTAGAAGCTGTTTCCTCCACCGGCGGGCAAATCATGCCCCCGGTCATGGGTGCTGGGGCCTTCGTCATGGCGGAAATGTTAGGGGTACCCTACGCCCAAATTGTGAAAGCAGCTATCATCCCGGCCGTAACCTACTACCTGGCCCTTTATTTAATCGTGGACCGCAAAGCAAAACAAGATGGCCTGGCGGCCATTCCGGCGTCCGAATTGCCGAAAGTAGAAATTGCCCAGAGATTCCATTTACTATTCCCTCTGGCGCTGCTGGTCTACCTGATTTTTGAAGGACGTTCCCTCATGTTGTCCTCAACCATATCAATTGCCACCATTGTCCCCTTGAGCCTGCTCCGGACGAGTACCCGCATGAACTGGAGGAAAATACTCATTGCCTTAGAGAATGGCGCTAAGCAGGCGGTAAGCGCAGCCATTCCGTGCGCCATCGCAGGTATTATTGTTGGAATCATTGTCTTTACCGGCCTGGGGTTAAGGCTGAGCAGCTTTATCGTATCCATCTCCGGCGGGAATATTTTTTTAGCCATGGCTCTGGTCATGTGCGGCTGCATCATTCTAGGAACGGGGATGCCGACAACGGCTGCTTACATCATATCGGCAGCCGTGATGGCCCCCGCGCTGGTAGAATTGAAAATGATACCTATTGCCGCGCATATGTTTTGCTTTTACTTTGCTTGCCTTTCCATGGTTACTCCACCTGTAGCCTTAGCGGCTTTTGCCGCCGCAAGCCTTGCCGGGTCTGGTACATGGAAGACGGGATGGACCGCTTTTATATTGGCGGTGGGTGGGGTTGTCATTCCTTTTGCTTTCGCCCGCAACCCCGCTTTGCTGCTGCAAATAACTTCTATTCCTGATTTTTTATGGGTTTTGGCCACTGTCATTGTGGGAATCTATGCCCTCTCTTCAGCCGTTATCTACATGGGGCCGTCCAGGTTCGGATGGTTATTCAGGCCAGCCTATGTCGTTGCCGGGTTTCTTTTGGTGGACCCTGGCAAGATGACTGACCTTATTGGGTTGGGCTTGCTGGTCTTGGTTTTGTTGTTGAGCCGTTTTGGGGCCAAGGATGAAAGAGTCCTTGCCGAAGAAAATAAGGCCTAGGCTTAGCATTTGAGAAAGGAGAGATGATGGACGCGGCAAAGCTTTGCTCGGGTCATTGGTTAAATGGGGAAGGTAAGCAGCGATGGGAGAAATAAGGATCCATGGCCGGGGAGGACAAGGAACGGTGATTGCGGCAGAGATCATGGCCACGGCTTTTGTATTGGATGGAAAATATGCGGCGAGTTTCCCCTTTTTCGGTCAGGAAAGGAGAGGGGCCCCGGTAGCTGCCTTTGTGCGCTTCGGCCTGGAGCCTGTTCGGGAAAAGACGCGAGTTTATAATCCAGATATCGTGATTGTTTTGGACCGGGTTCAGGCCGGCAACCCCATATGTTACGCTGGACTCAAAGAGGGCGGGATGGCTATTATTAATTCAAGACATGAAGAGATCGTTCCACTTTCCGTCACCAACCTTGAATTATTAGCCACGGCGGACGCAACTGGCATTTCGTTGCAAGAGATTGGTTTGCCGATTACAAATTCCTGCATGCTCGGGGCCTTTGCCAAGGCAACCCAACTTGTCCAGTTGGATACGTTGATTTACGCCATTGAAGAGTTCTTGAAAGGGGATATGCTGGTCAGGAATAAACGTGCCCTCCAGAGAGGGTTCCATGAGGTCGCCATCAAACGGCAGGAGAAGGATAGAGTATTCAATGATGAAATAACGAATCCGACTCCTAACGATAATTTTTCAGCGGCCGTTCCCTTCCAAAGTCCGTATGAATCCGCCTGGGCGGAGGTCCAAAAATTGGTAACGGTGCGTACAGGTGAGTGGCGGTTTATAGCACCTGTGCTCGATAAAAAGACCTGTCGGCAGTGCGGCTGGTGCAGTCTTTACTGCCCGCTGGGGTGTATGAAACCGGGAGAGGACGGTTATTTTTATCCGGATTTGAATTATTGCAAGGGCTGCGGTATTTGTGCTTACGAATGTCCGGCTCAGGCCATCCGGATGGTCATGGAGGAGGTAGGTGGATATTGACCAAGGTACTGAGCGGCAATAAGGCGGCTGCCTACGGTGTTTTATTAGCTAGACCAGATGTGGTTGCTGTATACCCGATTACTCCCCAAACCCCTCTGGTTGAAGAGCTGGCCCGAATGCATGCCGAAGGCATCCTCGATTGTGAGTTTGTTGAGGTCGAAGGAGAAAACTCGAGCATGAGCGCGATCACCGGAGCTTGCGTGGCCGGGGGCCGCGTATTTACGGCGACTTCCTCCTGGGGACTGGCCTTTATGCATGACGCCCTGATGTTTTGCGCCGGGATGCGTGTTCCAGCCGTCATGGTCAATGTGACGCGGGAAACGCCAGCCATGCGGGGAGTAGGCGGCGGGCGGCAGGATATTATGAGCATGCGGGATACAGGCTGGATTCAGATCGAAGCTGAAACTTGCCAGGAAATATTGGATTCTATTCTGATGGCCTATCGATTGGCCGAAGACTCCGAAGTGTTATTGCCCGTAGTGGTGGGTTATGATGGCTTTTACCTTTCTCATTTATCGGAGCGGGTCGATATTCCTGAGCAGAAGACGGTTGATCATTTCCTATCCCCCTTGAAAAATTCTGAGAGACCCAGACTAACTCCGGGTCAGTCTCTTGGTTTTGCCATGAGTTATACCGGAAAATTGTTTGCTGAATTTCGGTATAAAGGGAGCCTCGCTTACGAGAGGGCCAAGTTGAAGTTTGAAAAGGTTGAGGGAGAGTTTAAAAAGTTTTTCGGGCGGAGTTATGGCGGGATGGTGGACACTTACCGGGCGGAAGATGCGGAAATTCTGTTGGTGACCGCGGGAAGCTGTGCAGGCACGGCCAAGGTGGTTATTGATAAGCGCCACGAAGAAGGTCAGAAAGTTGGGTTAGCCAGAATTAGAATGTTCCGGCCCTTTCCCAGGGAGAGGATGAAGGAGATTTTTGGCGGGAAAAAAGCGATAGGAGTCCTTGACCGCAGTGTATGTTTGGGTTGGAATTGCGGCCATCTATTTATGGAACTAAGGGCCGTTTTACCGGATTTGGCTGACCCTCCCAAAATGATAGATTTCATAGATGGGCTTTCCAATCTTGACATTACTGAGGAACATATTGAGAAAGCGCTTGACCTAACTGTTCAAGCGGCCGCAGGGAAAAAAGTCCCGGAAACAACCTGGCTTATCTGGCAATAAAATAATTAATGGGGATGGAGCAGAATATAGAATGGGTAAGTGTAAACACCTAATCGTCGGGTGTGGGCCAGCTGCTTTGGCTGCGGTGCAAGCCATTCGCGGCCTCCGTCCAAAGGATGAGATTAAGCTTGTTTCCAGGGAAGACTGTCTTCCCTACTCACCGGCTGCCTTACCTTACTTATTCAACGAGGAGTTGAAAGAATCCGATTTTTTTGCCAAAGGGGAAGATTGCCTGAGGGCCATGGATGCCCAGTTAGTCCGCGGGAAAGAGGCCACAGAACTGATTCCGGAAACCAGGCAGATACAATATCGGGATGGTCAACGGGAAGAATTCGATAAGCTGCTTATTGCCACTGGCTCGCAGCCGTGGGTTCCTGTGGTTGACGGCCTGGGGAAAATTTCATTTTATACCATTCGGACATTTAAAGATTACAAAAAAATTCAAGAAGCCCTGCAAACGAAACAGGCCATTGTCATTTATGGAGCCGGCTTGGTGGCGGTTGAGTTGGCCGAAAAACTAACGTTAGGGGGCCATTCCGTAACCATTATTGCCAGAAGTTCTCTGTTGCGCCGATACTTCGCCTCCCAAATTACGAAGACCCTACAGGACGAGTTAACAAAGCAGGGGGTAAAAGTACTCCTGAATTCCACTTTAAAATGGGTCCGGAAACGGCGAGGGAAATTGGTTTTAGGCCTCCCCAGCGGGGACGCCCTTACGGCTGACCAACTCCTTATCGCCACAGGCGTGGATCCAAACCGATTGGGTTCTTCTTCCCTGGCAATCGTGGGAGGCGGTGTGCAAACCGGAAGACACATGGAAACCCCTGTGCCAGATGTTTATGCCGCCGGAGATGTAGCCGCGGCGCCGGCTTTTTTCGGAGGAGAAAATGGAGTAAATCCCATCCTTCCCGAAGCTTTGGAGCAGGGGAAAGTCGCCGGATATAATATGGCTGGGCAAAAAGCAGAGTATAGAGGATGGATGCCCTGGAATCTTTTACGTTGTTTTGGCCAATATTTTTTTAACATAGGACTGACGGGCACTGGAATTGAGGAAACGGCCGAGGTGGTAGAGAGGGGGGAAGGCGGTGAGTCTTTCCGGATGATATTCAAAGACCATTATTTGATCGGAGTCGAATGTTCCAATAGGACGTTCATGAATCCCGGAGTCTTTGGATACCTGATCACCCGTAGGGTTCCGGTGAAGGGGTACAAAGACCTTTTATCAAACAAACCCATGGAAACCGCAAATTGGTTGATGCGAAACCATCGGCGGAGTCAGTCAGCGTCATTCACAGCCCACCCAGGGGGAAAATAAGAGACCAAAATGTATTATGACATCCTGGCGGTAGATCATACAAATTGCCCTCCGGCATGTAATTTGTGCGTGGAGGCCTGCAGGTCGAGAAGCGAAACCAGCGGGGAGGGCACTATCCAGAAGATTGATCTCCCTGAACAAAACTTTCATAGTGTTTTGTTGTGCAACCAGTGTAGTCAACCGGAATGCGGAGATATCTGCCCTACAGGCGCAATCAGACGCTCATCAGCCGGTGTGGTCAATATTAATGGGGAATGTTGTATCGGTTGTGGTCTCTGTACTCTGGTTTGTCCGTACGGGGGCGTTTATCTGAATTTTCCTCAGAAGAAAGCTGGCAAATGCGACCTCTGTGGGGGGAGCCCGAAGTGCGCGGAAGCCTGCCCGTATGGAATTTTAGCGGTAAAGAAGGCCAGACCTTTAGTGAGCCAACTTGGTGAAGATCTTCTCTCGCCCGGCCTCCCTTTTTGTTCAGGATGTTTGATGGAATTGCTGTCCAGGTTTACTTTGCAGGCCTTGGGAAAGGATATCATCCTTTTTGGCGCGCCCAGCTGCGCGGTTTTAGGTGAGCTATGCCAGGTGGCCTATTACGGTTGTTTAATGACCAATGTTCCCTCCAGTATGACTGGCGTGAAGAGGTATTTTAAAAGAATTCATCGAGACGCCACCTGTGTGGCTATCGTGGGCGACGGAACAACTGCGGACGTCGGCTTTCAAGTCCTATCTGCGGCAGCCGAGAGAGGGGAGAAAATCCTATATATCTGTTATGACAACGAAGGGTATATGAACACCGGTATTCAGAGGTCCAGTACGACCCCTCCGGGTAGCTGGACCACCACTACCCCGGTTGGCGAAAAAGGGAGGGGAAAAAAGAATGTCCCGAAGAATCTTCCGCTCCTGATGGCCTTTCATGAGATTCCCTATGTAGCTACGGCTACTTTAGCCTATCTCGAAGATTATTCTGAGAAATTGAAAAAGGCCCGGTCCGCTTTAAAAGATGGCATGGCCTATATTCATGTTTTGTGCCCTTGCCCTACGGGGTGGCGGTGTTCGGCCGAAACTACTTTAGAAGTTTGTAGGACTGCTGTAGAAACGAATTACTTTCCTCTTTGGGAGGCCGAGCATGGCAATCTTGGGTTTACTCATGAAGAACCCCATCCCAAGCCGATTAAAGAGTTTACCAGGCTTATGGGCCGGTTCTCCCATCTTTCCGAGGAGGAATTATATCATTTGCAAAAATATGTTAATCAGCGTTATGAGAAGATTAAAAACCTTACCCGGCTTAAGGAGGCGCAGGACTATAGAAGTAAGAAAAAATAAAGGAGGGTTTTAATGATGAAAAGGATGGGAATGGCTCTATTCGTGCTATGTCTACTGCTTACAATTACCTGGGGTTGGGATGGACCTTTACTCGCAGCGACCGCGGAAAAACCTGTGCAACTGAAGATCGCCACTCTGGATGTTGGAAGTGCATGGTATATTTACGGCGCAACTTTTGCCGAATTAATTAACAAAGAGCTACCGAGCGGTTCGAGGGTCGATGTCCTGCCGTATTCTGGCAGCATCGGCAACCCCAAATTAGTGACCAAAGGTGATGCTGATATGGGGCTCGTCATGGGCATCGTGGGCAAATGGGCCCATGAAGGCAAACATGTATTTGATACAAGATATCCGAATCTGCGCGCTTTAATCGGAGGAATTGACCAATATTATTATGCCATTATTACCCGGGAAGATCTTAATATGAATTCATTAAAAGAGATTAAGGAGAAAAAGCTGGCAGTGAAAATTGTTACTCAGCCGAAAGGTACACTAAACGCGGTGATGAGTTATATGGTGTTGGAGGCTTATGGGATCTCCAAGGAAGATCTTATAAAGTTCGGGGGCACCATCACGCATACCAGCACCGATGTGATTGCCTCGGAGATAAGAGATGGGCGTGCAAATCTATGGTTTATGCCAGCCACAGCGGGTCATCCCTCGATCGCTTCGGTAGCTGTGACCACCAAAGTCAGGTTTCTCCCCTACGAACCCGAAATCATCCAGAAGTTGAGCGATGAGTACGGATTTTCGCCGGCGGTTTTGCCAGGGAGAACTTTCCAGGGGCAGGACAAAGATGTGCTGATGATCGGTTATAAAACCTGCCTCTTCGGTTCTGTAAATATGCCTGACAATGTCGCCTACGCGGTGGTCAAGGCCCTTTGCGAGGGCGAGCAAAAAATGAAAGCCGTCCATAAGGGGATGCAAGTATTCAGCCCGGCCAAAGCCTGGGACCCCAAGATAACCGGGTTACCCCTACATCCAGGTGCGGAAAAGTATTACAAAGAAAAGGGTTACATCAAGTAAATTCCTCGCCACTTCCCCCCCACTGCCCGCCCGCAGCGGGAAGAGGGGTGGGGGGAGGGTAAAAACTTACGGTTACAAAGCCTGAAAAAATCAGCATAAATCTTCCGGGCCGCAGTGGAAACGAGCTATTTCCATAGATTTGACGGCCCGTTCCTTTTCCCGCATAATCGCCCTTAAAGCGCTGGCGGGGAGGGGCACGATGGTTCCGAGTGATGATTTCAGCGAGTACGTGGTGGCCATGGTGGGAGATGGCGCCTATGTTTTTTTCGGTTCCCAGCGCCGGCCATTTCGTCTCTGCCGCTTACCAGCTTTCCTTCTTGGTGGTGGTATATAAAAACTAATGCTGGGGTGCGGCCAAGGCCGGCACCCGCTCCGAAGATCCAGATAGAATTTTTACTTCAGAGGAGGTAGGGGATGTCAACTTACGATGCGATCATCATTGGAGGAGGCCACAACGGCCTGATCTTGGGGAATTATCTGGCCAAAGCCGGAGTCAAAACCCTGATCCTGGAAAGACGGATTGAAATCGGAGGGGGTTTGAGCACCGAAGAAATCACGATTCCCGGATTCCTTCATAATCTCCATTCCCATTTCCACGATACCATCAACATCATGCCCTGCTACAAAGATCTGGAGCTGGAAAAGTTCAATGCCCGGTATTTCCGCCCCCCCGTGGCGGCCGGGATCGCCCTCCGAAACGGCCAGGCCATCACGATGCACGCCGATATCGAAAAGACAATTGCCTCCATCGCCCGGGTCTCGAAAAAGGACGCCGCCGCCTACCGTGAGATGGCCGAAAACTACGGAGATTTCATGCAGTCCGTCGTAATCCCCGCTCTATTCACTCAACCTCAACCCCCGGCCGCTCAAGCAACCGTTCTGCAGGCGACCCCGGAAGGGCTGGATTTTCTCCGAATGGGAAAATTAAGTCCGCGGGATGTGGTGGATGAATATTTTGAAAACGAACACGTCAAGGCCCTGATTCTCCATCAACTGCCTATTCCCAGGGGGATTGTTCCCGATTCTCCCGGTTTGGGGACCGTGATCCCGCTGACCGTAAGCCAAGTCGAACATTCTCAGCTTTGCATCGGCGGGTCGCACGTCATGGCGCATGCTTTGTGGCGGGCCTTTTTTGCCAACGGAGGCATGGCCATTGGCTATCATCATGTGAACAAGATCATCATTGAAAACGGAGAAGCCAAGGGGGTCGAAACCCTCAATGGGAAAAAATTTTATGCCAGTAAATTGGTCGCCAGTGCTGTAGATCTGAAACAAACCTTTTTAGAATTGGTGGGCGAGGAAAATCTGGACGAAGCCTTTGTGAAAAAGATCAAAAATTTTAAACTCGATGATTTTTCCCTTTTCGGGGTGCATATGGCTTTAAATGAGCCCCTAAAGCATACCTCGGCCAAATTCAATCCCGACATTGACCTTGCTTTTAAACTGAATATCGGTTTGGAAACTCCGGAAGACTACGACATCCTTTGGCATGAAATTCGAAGAGGTCAGGTGCCGCAGCAGATCGGGATGTTCTGCTCCGTTCCAACGATTTATGATCCCATCCAGGCCCCGCCTGGGAAGCATACAGCCCTAATCTGGCAGCCCGTTCCCTACCATCTAAGGGATGGAGGTGCTGAAAAATGGGATCAAATTAAAAATGAGTATGCCGATTACCTCATTGGCAAGTGGAGGGGGTATGCCCCTAATTTGGACAAGAAAAACATCTTGAGTGTAGCCATTCTGACGCCTTTGGATATCGTGAGGAAGCTGTATAATATGAAAGACGGAGGAGTGTTTATGGGACGCATGATCCAGGGGCAGCTGGAATATTTCCGGCCGCTTCCGGAATTGTCCCAATTTAAGACTTCTATTCAGAATCTTTACCTTTGCGGATCCTGTTGCCATCCCGGTGGAGGGTTCATCGGGGCGCCGGGATTCATCGCGGCCAATGTGATGGCGGATGAACTTGGGTTCAATAAATGGTGGGAATCCTAAAATGGGCTATCGAAATAATAGACGAGGGGGCAGAAAGAGATGATCACGATTGAAAATTATCTCGCGGTAGAAAAGGATGTTGAGTCGGTCTGGAAATTTTTCAATGACGTGGCGGCTATCGCGGGATGCGTACCAACCTGCAAGTCTTTCACCCAAATCGACGAAAGTACGGTGAATTGTAATCTGCGTTTAAAGCTGGGACTCATTCCCTTGGATAGCAAAGCGGTCATTTCCATCACCGACCGAAGCAACCGCCGGCATCTGGAAGCGCGTGGAGAGACTGAACCCGGGGAAATTACCAAGAAATTCGGCAAAGTGGTCACGGAATCGAAGACGCAGCTGCACATTATCCTGGACTTGGAAGAGATCAATCCCAGCCAAACCCGAATTCACTATAAGATTAACGCCGAGGCTTCCGGGCAAATGAAAAGGATTTACGAGGCCGTTATCAGCGGGCAGCGGGCCAAGATTGAATCCCAATTCGTGGCCAATATAGGAAAAGCCCTAGGAACGTCGATCACGATCGAAGGATTTTCCGAGGGAGCGCAGCAAGCGGCTTTATGATGCCAGATTCGCCCCCCTTTTTTTTATAGACCGGTGTGTCGAGGGGGTTGATAAAAAATTTTTTGAAAAGATTTCTCAGGAAACTCTTCGAGGAGTGTTATAGATGTATCAAGTCGTGCAGCCCAGGATTCTGTGCATGGGGACTGGGGCTCTAAAATCTCTGGAGATGATTCTCGGGCAGATGAATCCCCAGAAAATCCTCATTGTCACCGGTCCCAACGTGCAAAGGCTGGGTATCCTTCAAAAGATCCTTTCCGCAATGGGAAACTATGCCTCCCGCGCGGAAACCTTCATAAACCCTTGCCCTGAGCCGGATGTCAACATCGTCGAAGAGTGCTCAAAGGTAGTCCAGGAAAAGGGGTTTGACCTGATCATCGGCCTCGGTGGCGGCTCGCCCATGGACGTAGCCAAAGGGGCGGCAGTAGTGGCTGTTCACGGCGGACAGATGAGGCCTCTTTTGGGGCGCAATCAATTAATAAGGAAAGGCATCTCCACCATCATGATCCCGACGACTGCGGGAAGCAGCACGGAGACAACCCAGGCGGTCGTCGTGAATGTTCCCGAGGAAGGAACTAAAAAGTCCATCTGGGATACCCGGATCGTACCCGAAGTTGCTCTGGTGGACCCAGAATTATCCTGCCTGATGTCACCCAAACTGACGGCGGAGACAGGTCTGGATGCCTTGGTACATGCCGTGGAAGGCCATACGTCCCGCTTTGCCAACCCTCTGACCCGCATGTATACTGGCGAAGCTCTGCGCTTGATTGGACGATATCTCTACAGGGCTTATAAAGATGGCTCGGACATGGAGGCCCGAGAAGGTATGGCCCGGGCCGCGACGATCGCCGGAATCGCCATGACCAACAGCGGGCTGGGGGCCATTCATGCCTTGGCCCTGGTTTTTGGGCACAAGGGGTTTACCCACTGCCAGTCTCTGGCGGTTCTCGCTCCCTGGGTCATGCAATTTAATTACATCGGCCATGAGGAGCTTTACACAGAAGTCGCCGAGGCTTTAGGAGAGGAAATTCGAGGTCTCTCGGCACAGGAAGCGTCCCAGAAAGCCTGCGATGCCGTGCGGCGCCTTTTGGAAGAAATGTGCATATCTCCTTATTTAAAGGATTATGATATAGAAGATGTTCAGGCCTTAGCCCTCATGGCTCACCGAGGGGGTCAAAGACTTTTACCCATGAACATTCGGGAAGTCGGGGAGGGAGACGCTTTAATGATCTTTAAAATGGCCTTTGGTTATGCCTGAAGGGGAAGGATAATCCAGGAGGAGGTTAAAAATGAAACAAAGCAACAACGGCGAAAAGATTGTGAAGACGATCACCTGGTCCGCCGGGCCCGGTTGCCATGGAGGCTGCGGGGTCTTTCTTCATGTAAAGGATGGAAAATTGATCAAGATGGAGGGGAATCCCGACCATCCTTATAATAACGGCAGACTTTGTCCTCGAGCCTTGGCGATTAAAGAATATATTTATCATCCCGACCGTCTCCGCCATCCCCTAAAAAGGATCGGCAAGAGGGGAGAGGACAAGTGGGAGAAAATCTCCTGGGATGAAGCGTATGATCTCATTCAAAAGCGAATGACGGATATCAAAGAGAAGCATGGAGCGGAGTCAATGCTCTTCATCCAGGGGACTGGAAGAAATGTCGGCGGATGGCTCCTCCTTTTAGCCTATTCCTACGGAAGTCCCAACTGGCTCCAGGGCGGATTGACGGGAAATTCATGTTTTCATCCCCGCCTGGTGTGTATGCGCATGCTCCAAGGGGATTACACCGTTCCGGACTGCTCCCAGTTTTCCCAGAAGCGCTTTGACGATCCGGAGTTCGTTCTTCCCCAATGCATCATGATCTGGGGGCAGAACCCTGCTTACACCTGTAACGATGGATTCATGGCCGCCTGGGTAATTGACTGTATGAAACGGGGAAGCAAGTCCATCGTGGTGGATCCCGTCTATACCTGGGTCGCCGCCAAGGCAGACGTTTGGCTGCAGCTTCGT
Organism: Deltaproteobacteria bacterium; assembly: GCA_016875165.1. Lineage (GTDB taxonomy): Bacteria > Desulfobacterota > SM23-61 > SM23-61 > SM23-61 > JAHJQK01. The sequence goes on along the minus strand of VGSF01000013.1, from coordinate 22,007 downwards.
CCGGGCACAGACGGAGCGCTGGCGCTGGGGCTTTTGCATGTCATCATCGGAGAGAAACTTTACGATAAAGAGTTTATCGAGAAATGGACCTATGGTTTCGATAAGCTGGCCGAAAGAGTAAAAGAATATTCCCCTGAAAAAGTATCTCAAATCACCTGGGTTCCCAAGGAAAAAATCATCGAGGCAGCGCGTCTTTTTGCCACCAGCCACCCGGCTTCCATTCAATGGGGAGTCCCGGTGGATTTGGCTCCCGAAGGGGCCTTGGTGGTCAATGCCGTCATATGTCTTTGGGCCGTCACCGGGAATATTGATATTCCGGGAGGAATGGCCATTGCCCGTATGGCCCATGATGTGCCCCCTTACCCTATGAGCCAGGAGGCCATAGATGCCTATTACGGCGATGTGATGCCGCCGGAGCAAATGGCCAAACGGCTGGGGGTTGACGTATATCCCATTGTCAAGGAATTTCACTGGAGGGCCCAAGCTGATGTTGTTCTGGATACCCTTTTGACCGACAAGCCGTATCCGCTCAAGGGCGCCTGGATCGCCGGCAACAACATGCTGGTCTCGGCGGCGAATCCCAAAAAGTATTATGAAGCACTAAATCGCCTGGATTTCATTGTGGTCGTGGATCTCTTCATGAATCCAACAGCCGCTCTCCTGGCGGATATCGTTTTGCCGGCGGCCACCATGGCGGAACGGGACGGCATTCGGGCCTGGTGGACGCCCTTGAACGCCATGCAGAAAGCGATCGAGGTTCCTGAGTGCAAACCGGATGAAGAGATTTGCTTCGAGCTGGCTCGGAGGTTCAATCCCAAGCTGAAGTGGAAGGATCTTTACGATCTATTCAATGACTTCTTGAAACCCTCGGGTTTGAACTATGAACAATTGAAAGAAAAAGGATGGGTCTTTCCTCCTTCCGGCCACCCTACGGCTCCTTACCGCCGGCATGAAAAAGGTCTCCTGCGCAAGGATGGAAAACCGGGTTTCAATACCCCTACCGGGAAGGTGGAACTGTATTCCACCCATTTTGAACGCTGGGGCTATGACCCGCTTCCTTACTACCAAGAACCCCATATGAGCCCGTACAGCACGCCGGCATTGGCTAAAGAATACCCTTTGATTCTATCGACTGGCCGGCGCAGTGTTCTCTATTTCCACGCCGAACACAGAAATATCAAATCTTTGAGGGAGCTGGAACCTGATCCGACCATCGAGATTCATCCAGATACGGCCCGTTCCCTTGGCATTCAGGATGGGGATTGGGTTTGGGTGGAAAACCCAAACGGCCGGTGCAAACGGAAGGCCAAATATTTCATCGGAATCCACCCCCAAGTTGTCCAGGCGCCTCATGGCTGGTGGCTTCCAGAGAGAGGAGCCAAGAACTTTTTCGATGTTTGGGAAGTCAATATTAACCAGTTGATCCCAGATGGCACTCAAGCCAAATGCGGGTTCGGCGGAGGACAATACAAATCGATCCTTTGCAAAGTTTACAAAGCCGAAGAAGGGATCGCCGGGATTTACCAAAAGGAGACTCTATGATGAATTACGGGCTTTTTATCGATTACGAATGGTGCAGCGGCTGCCATGCTTGTGAACTGGCCTGCAAACAGGAACATGGTCACAAAACCGACGAATGGGGCATCCGGGTGATCGAGCGGATGTACCGGGGGAGAGATAAAAATGTATTTGAGTATGTGCCGATCCCCACGGAATTTTGCGATTTCTGCATGCAGCGGGTCGCGGAAGGAAAGAAACCTGCCTGCGTCCATCACTGCCTGACAAAATGCATGGAATTCGGGCCAATGGAGCAGATGAGCAATCTGGCAACGAAAAAGAAAAAGACGGTGGTATTTGGGCGGACTTTTTAAATCCTGGATCAAGAAGGCCTCGAAATCATCCTGATTGGGGAATCAAGCCGAAGCCAGGAGAAGAGCATAAAACAGGTAGAGGGGAAAATGAAATCAGAGAAGTATAAGAATATTATTCTCAGGGTTGATCTGGCCCGGAAAAAATTTGAAAAGGAAGAGATTGATCAATCCAAAATTCTAAAATTCATAGGAGGAAGGGGACTCGGAGCCAAGATTCTTTTTGACGAACTAAAGCCAGGGACAGATCCCCAGTCTCCTGATAATAAATTGATCTTCTTGGCTGGCCCGATGATTGGCACGGGAGCGCCCTGGGCCCCGAAGTACTGTGTGGAAACCAAATCTCCCCTGACCGGAACCATCCTCATGAGCTTGGCGGGTGGTTTTTTTGGAGCCGGGATGCGCAACTCGGGCTATGATGGCTTCATCCTGGAAGGCCGGTCGGAAGAGCCGGATTATCTCTGGATCAACGATGGAAAAGTGGAATTCCGGAAAGCCTCTCACCTGAGGGGAAAACTGACCGATGACTGCCAGGAGACGATTCGCCAAGAGTTGGGAGGAGACAAAAATATCCAAATCGCCTGCATTGGACCGGCGGGAGAGAAAGGGGTTCGATTTGCTTCCATCATCAGCGGCTATCGGGCCGTCGGCCGGGGAGGGGCTGGATTGGTCTTAGCTTCCAAAAACCTCCAGGCCATTGCGGTGAACGGGACCCGAAAGGTTCCGCTCGTTCAACCAGGTCCCTTCCGAGAACTCCAGACGGCCATCCGAAAAAAAGCCCGGGGAGTCGAGCGGCTGGTGATGTTCGGGAAATATGGCACGCCGAGGAATCAGCTCATCGTCAATGAGCGGGGCCTCTTTCCCACCCGGAATTATCAAGGCGGAATGTTTGAGGGGATTCACGAAGTAAGTTATATAAAACAGCAGGAGAGGCTCATCCGGAAAACGACCTGCCACAGTTGTCCGGTCGCTTGCGGTAATCTGACGAAGGCCAGGGCCCCTTATGAGGGGTTTGAGACGGAAGGGCCTGAGTATGAAACTTTCTGGGCGTTTGGGGCCCACTGCGGAAATACCAACATTGACGCCGTCATTGCGGCGGATCGATTATGCGATCAGTTTGGGATGGACACCATTTCCACAGGCAATGGCATTGGGTTTGCCATGGAATGCGCGGAAAAAGGGCTGTTGAGCAAAGCGGACCTGGGAGGCTTGGATTTAAAGTTTGGGAACCACCAGGCTATGGTCGAAATGGTCCGCAGGATTGGAAATCGCCAGGGGCTCGGAGATCTTCTGGCCGAAGGAACCCGGCGGGCAGCCGAGAAGATTGGGGGAAACTCGATTCATTTCGCCATGCAGGTAAAGGGCATGGAAATCCCAGCCTATGATCCTCGGGGAGCCAAGTCCATGGCCCTTACTTATTCCACCTCTCCTCGGGGCGGTTGCCATGAGAGGGGCCTTATTTCCCGGGAGACCTTCGGGACCCCCCCTTACCTTGATCCCCTATCCATAGAAGGCAAGGGAGCCGTCGCCCAATTTTATCACGATCGCACAGCCTTTTTGGATTCTTTAGGTTATTGCATCTTCCCCCCTAACAATGGCGGGATGGATTTTCAAGAAGTCGCCAGCCTCTTTTCTTTTGTGGTTGGGGAACCATTTCCTGAACTGGATTTATTCAAGGCCGGAGAGCGTATCTGGAACCTGGAGAGATTATTCAATTTCAGGGAAGGCCTCACTGGAAAAGATGATGCCCTGCCACCGCGGCTTTTGAAAGAACCCATGCCGGCTGGCCCGGCGAAAGGGCATATCGTTGAATTGGATACCCTCTTAAAGGATTATTATAAGGTGCGTAACTGGGATGAGAAGGGCGTGCCCAGACCGGAAAAATTAAAAGAACTCGACCTTGAAGAAGAAGGAAAGGCGGCCCTGGGGTGGAAAAAAACATAAAGGTCCTGGTGAAATTTTACGGCTATCTTGTAAAAGGAGAGGGGGAATTGTTTGAAGAGATGGAGGTTCCCCCCGGAACAAACGTAAAGAAAGTGGTTGACCGATTCAGTCGCAAGCACTGTGCTTCCATCACGGGCTCATCCGGGACTTTTACCCAAAAGAATATTGAACAAACCCATGTAGTGATGTTGAACGGGCTCAGCATGGAGAAAGATAGACAGCTCACTTCAATTGTCCGGGACGGTGATCAAATCACCATTTTTTTACCGATCTGTGGCGGATGAAATTTCAAGGAAGGGGGTGATCGGAAAGAAAAGAGAAACTCGTTGCTCGCGGTTTTCAGAAATGGTTAATCTCACATTTAAAAAGGAGGAAGAATTATGGAAAGAAAGATGAGAAATTGGATGGCCCTTCCAATCTGCGTTTTCTTTTTAGCCTTGTTCATTTCAGTCCCTTCTTCTGCGCAGACGATCGCCGGGCCGGAGATTCGCATCGGCGCGGCCCTTTGCATTAGCGGCCACGGCGCCAATGTAGGAAAACGGGAAGCCATTGGGACCCAGGCGGCCATTGATGTCATCAATGCCGAAGGGGGCGTCTATGGCGTGCCTTTGAAACTTTACCTCGAAGACACGGCAAGCCATCCCGGGGAAGCGGTGACCGTAGTTCGCAAGTTGACTGGAGACCACAAGGTTCTGGCCATCGTCGGCCCCCATTACAGCTCTGAGGCCGAGGCCACTTTCCCGTTGGGGAACCTGCTCAAAATCGTGCAGATTTGCGTGGCCTCGTCCAAACCTGGATTGTCTGCCGCCAACCGGCCTTATGCCTTCAGAAACACCCTTACCGAGGATAAGATCGGAGATGCGGTAGTCAAGGAATTCAAGAAGCGCTACAACATCAAGAAGGTGGCCATCATCGCGGACATCAAAGACGCCGTGTCCAAGTCCGTGGGAACAGGGGTTCTTCCCGCGGCCTACAAAGCGAATGGGATCGAGGTTATCACCGGTGATAGTCCCGTGACCTTCCTGACCAACGACGCCCAATTCATGGCCCAGATCACCAAGCTGAAAGCCATGAACCCGGACGGGATCGGGATGGGGGCTCTGGGCCCGGATGCGTTGAATATCATCACGGAAGCCCGCCGCCAAGGGATGAAGCAACCTTTCATGAGCACCGCTCCGATTATGGAAGGGAATATAGCGGAAATAGGCGGCAAGGCTGTAGAAGGGACCTTATCCGGCACGATTTGGCATATGAGCGTGGCCACCCCGGCAAGTAAAAAATTCATCGAAGCTTACCAGAAGCGGCAAAAGACCATGTATACCAGCGAATACACGGAAATGCCGGATTATTATCCGGTGAACGCCTATGATGCGGTATTTATGATTGTCGAAGCGATCAAGAAGAAAAGAGTGACCAACAAGCCGGGAGATTTGGCTGCGGATAGAGCCAAGATCATGGAATATCTTACGACCCTTCGAGATTTCAAGGGAGTGGCCAGCCGAGGCTTCAACGAGGTCGGCGATGGCATCAAAGATGTCATCGTCTTTGAAATCAAGGGAGGTCAATGGGGCCCAGTAAAATAAATCATTAATATCCAATTCGGGCGGCCGCTCGGGCCGCTCGAATAATTCTTCGCTAGGGAGTCAGCAATGTTCTTTCAGCAACTCATCAATGGCTTAATGTTGGGCAGCACCTATTCCCTTATTGCGATTGGATACACCTTGGTGCTCGGCCTTCTCCAGATGATCAATCTGGCCCATGGGGATGTTTTCATGGTCGGAGCGTTCCTGGGTCTGACTTTTGCCTATCTTGGGATTCCTCTATACCTTTCCCTGATTCTGGCCATGGTGGGGGCAGGCATCATGGGAATTCTTGTCGAACGATTTTGTTTTCGCCCTCTGAAGAAAGCTCATTTTTTAGGTCCCCTGGTGAGCACCATCGCCTTTGGAATTTTGTTGCAAAACGTGGGCACTCAGATTTGGGGATCCGAACCCTCTCGATACCCGCAAACGGCCGAGATTGCCCAATTTCATTTGGGACCGGTGGTCGTATCCTCCATCCAAATCATCATCCTGATTACCTCTTTGGCCTTGATGGCTGGACTCGACATGTTCATTCGGAGAACGCGGATGGGAAGGGCTATGAGAGCCACCTCGGAGGGGCAAGTCAATGCCAGCCTGTTGGGGGTCGACCCCGATCGGGTCATCAGTTTCACTTTCTTCTCTTCCGGGGCATTGGCTGGAGTGGCCGGTGTTCTGACAGCTTTGGTTTATTTGCAGATTACCCCCTTCATCGGTATTCGGCAGGGATTGATTGGAATTGTGGCCATGGTGATAGGAGGTTTGGGAAACGTGCGCGGGGCCATGATTGCCGGTCTCTTATTGGGGATTATCGAGGTGATGAATGATGCCTATTTTACAGCGGGTTATCGCGACATAATCATCTTCGGCATCTTCTTCATTTTTATCGTTTTCAAGCCGGAAGGACTCTTCGGGGCCTTCAAAAAAGAGACTTAAGGAGCAAAGCACATGAGCGGTTATATCGAAGGCGTGTTGGCATTAATGGGGATTAACATCCTTTTAGCCTTGAGCGTGTATGCAATTCTGATGACCGATCAGTGTTCAGTCGGCAACGCCGGTTTCATGGCGATCGGAGCTTATACTTCCGCTTATCTGACGGTCAAGATGGGACTTCCGCTGCTGCCGGCTTTGGTCATCGGCGCCGCCTTGGCCAGCTTGATCGGCCTGTTGATTGGCATTCCGGCATTGCGATTAAAAGGACTTTATTTGGTCATAGCCACTCTGGGCTTCGGCGAGATGGTGCGGACTTTCTTTTTAAATTTCGAGCCCACCGGAGGCGCCTCGGGATTTCGGGGGCCCATGGGAACCACCCTTTTCCTCATTTATGCTTGGGTCGTTGGCTTCATCGTTGTTTTTTGGCTTTTAGATCGATCCAGGCTGGGGCGGTCGTTTGATGCGGTCCGCGATGACCCCGAAGCGGCGAGTACCATGGGACTGGATGTCATCTGGCACAAGGTGTGGGCTTTTGGGTTCGGCGCTTTTATAGCCGGAATCGCCGGAGGGTTGTACGCCCATTACATGTTTTATATCGAGTCGGGCAACTTTAGTTTCTTGCTCTCTACGATGATTCTTCTTTACGTCCTCTTGGGAGGAATGCAGACTTTTTGGGGCGCTGTGATCGGAGCGGCGATCTTCAGCATCCTTCCTGAAGTTCTTCGCTTCATCCATGAGTGGCGTCTTTCCTTTTACGGTGCGGTCCTCGTGGCCATGATGATATTCCGACCTTCGGGCATCATCACCCGCCAGATGGTCAGGGACCTTGGTGAACGACTTGACAAGCTCTTCCAAACAGCGAGGACTTGATATGCTTACCATCAAAAACGTTTCCAAGAATTTTGGAGGCTTAAAAGCCCTGCAAGATGTAAACATTCATTTGGAACCGAATAAGATCTACGGTCTGATTGGACCCAATGGGGCCGGAAAAACGACCCTTTTCAATCTGATTACCGCACTGCTACCCGTTTCCGGGGGGGCGATTCAATTCCTGGAAAAAGAGTTGACAGGCTTGCGACCCCATGAAATCGCCCGTTTGGGGATCGCCCGCACCTACCAGAATATCCGCCTTTTTCCGAGCATGACCGTTTTGGAGAATGTGTTGGTGGCCCAAAACATCCATACCCAATCAGGGGTGGGGAGCATTTTTAAGGTGCAACGGAGCGATAAAAAATTCTTGGAGGAAGCCGAAGCCATGCTGAAACATATGGGCCTCTGGCCGAAACGGAAGGAAAAGAGCACCAGTTTGGCCTACGGAGAACAGCGTCGATTAGAAATCGCCCGGGCTCTCGCCCTCCAGCCCAAGCTTTTACTTTTGGATGAACCGGCCGCCGGGATGAACGAGGCGGAATCGGCGGAGCTCTTGGAGAGAATTCAGGAGATCCGCAACAGTGGCAAGACGGTCTTTTTGATCGAACATGACATGAGTGTCGTGATGGGGATTTGTGATTATATCTCGGTGTTGAATTTTGGAAAATTGATTGCTCAAGGGACCCCCGGAGAAATCCAGACCAATGGAGCCGTGATTGAGGCTTACTTGGGAAGAGAGGAAGGATAGAGAGCATGCTGGCAGTCAAAGGAATTGAGGCAGGCTACGGGAATATCCAGATTTTGAAGGGTATTGATATTGACGTGAAAAAAGGGGAGATCGTAACCCTCATTGGTGCCAATGGAGCGGGGAAAACGACTCTCTTGCGGGTCATCTCGGGAGTTCTTCACCCAGCGAGCGGCGAGGTGATCTTTGGAGAAGAAAAGATCACCAGACTCCCCTGCCATAAAATTGTCGAGAAGGGAGTCTTTTTAATCCAAGAGGGACGGGCAATCCTGAAAAAAATGACTGTTTTGGAGAACCTTCTGATGGGAGGGTATAGCCGCCCAACGGAGGACTTGACCCCTTCCCTCGATGCAGTCTTCCAGATGTTCCCCGTACTCCATCAAAGACAAAAGCAATTGGGTGAGACGCTGAGCGGAGGGGAGCAGCAGATGCTATCTTTTGGGCGAGCTCTCATGGGGAAACCGCGACTTTTCATGATGGATGAGCCCTCTTTGGGCTTAGCCCCCGTACTGGTCAATGAGGTTTTTGTCAAAATCAAACAATTGAAAAGCAGCGAGGTGGGAATTCTTCTGGTTGAACAGAATGCGAAGAAAGCCCTGCAAATCGCCGACCGGGGCTATGTATTGGAGATCGGAAAAATCGTCCTCACAGGAAGCGGGACAGAACTCCGATCGAATCAAAAAGTCCAAGAGGCCTACCTCGGCGGAAAGCGTGCCGATCGAGCGGATAATTCCGAAAGGAGGATTAATCAATGAAGGATACCTTCGATGTGATCATTATCGGGGGGGGACACAACGGTCAAATTTTATCCGGGTACCTGACCAAGGCTGGTCTGGAAACCTTGGTTTTAGAAAGAAGAATGGAACCGGGAGGAGGACTTTGCACCGAAGAAGTTACCATCCCCGGGTTTTATCATAATATTCATGCTTTTTTTCTCCGGTGGGTGCCCGACCTTCCGTTTTATAAAGATCTGGAGCTAGCTCGCTTTGGAATCCAAATGAAGATGCCCGAAGTCCAAACCGTTGCTCCTTTCAGTGATGGGCGTTGTTTGGTCATGTACCAGGATGAAGAAAAAACCATTAAGAACATTGCCTATTTTTCGAAAAAGGACGCCGCCACCTATCGGGACCTTTTGAAACGTTTCAAGGAAATGAGTGTAAAAATCATCACGCCGGAAGGCTATGCTCCGCCTCTTCCGGCGGCGGAGAAGAAGACTCTCCTGGAAAAGAGCCCCTTGGGCCGTGAATATTTGGAGATCAGCAAAAAGACCCCCATCGAACTGGCCAGGGGGTATTTTGCAACGGAGCAAATGAGGTCGATGATTATCTTCATGGTGACCACCCGCATGTACTTAGCGGATGAACCCGGGTTGGGGTACCATATGGTGGCCGCTACAGTTGGAGGCCTCAGCGGAACCATGTGCTTAGGGGGATCTCATTATTTGGCCCATGGACTATCCAAGGTCATTGAGGCCCACGGAGGGAGAATATGGGAGGTCAGCCCGGTTCGAGAGATTATCATTGAAGGGGGAAAAGCGAAGGGAGTGATTCTCGATGATGGCCGGCGCTTTTATGCTCGGAAGTGCATCGCCAGCTCTGTCGATATCCCGCAGACTTTTATAAATTTAGTGGGGAAAGACAAACTTTCCAGGGATGTTGCGGAGAAGGCTGGCCAGTTCAAATTCGCCAAGTTGGTCCTCTTCAGCGCGCACTTAGCTCTCAATGAACCTTTAAAATACACCTCAGCGAAATTTAATCTTGATATCGACTCCGGCTTCAACTACAATGTGGGCCTGGAAAGCATATCCGATTTTGAAGCCCATGTGCGAGAAATCAATGAAGGAGTTCCGCCGAAAAAGCCCGGGATGCAGTGCGCCGTCCCCACTCTACATGATCCAACCCAGGCGCCTCCAGGAAAACACACAGCCTTCTTATGGCAATTTGCTCCCTTCAACTTGAAAGATGGCGGGCCGGAAGCCTGGGACAAGGTTAAAAATGAATACATGGAGGTGTGCCTCGAAAGATGGCGTCAGTATGCTCCCAATTGTAATTCTAAGAATATTATTGCCAAGTATGCTTTCAGCCCCCTCGATGTGGAGAGAAAACTGATCAACATGAAAGGCGGAGACCATTGCGTGGGAGCGGCGACTTTCGATCAGATGTTGGAAAATCGTCCCTTCCCGGGCTTGGCGCCCTATCGCACTCCTATCGAAGGTTTGTATCTTTGCGGATCGGGGTCCCATCCTTTCGGCAATTGCACAGGTGCCCCCGGTTATAATGCCGCCGGGGTCATATGCGAAGATTTGAATATCCCAAAATGGTGGTCGACTCATGACCTCCGGGAACTCTGGTCCAAGCTCCGCTAACTTTAAGTCGTCTTGAGGTAAAAAGCATGTCCAAAGATTTACGCACCTGGCTTCAAGATTTAGGAGACCGTATCCCGGGCGAACCGCTCCGGGTATCGAAGGCCGTGCGGCCATCTTCTTTTGAAGTGGCCTCCATCCTCCATCAATTGGAGGGGGAAGGAAATTTATCGGCCGTCCTCTTCGAAAAGGTAACCAGTGTAAAAGGCGAGCCGACCGATTTTCGTCTGCTGAGTCATACCTTCACCACCCGCGAAAAGTTGGCGGTATCCCTGGGATCCAAGGATACCAGCCGGGTGGCGCTCTTTGAAAAATTTTTGGATCTTGGCCGGCAAAAAAGAAAAGTGCAGGTGATTCCCCTCGCGGAGGCTCCTGTAAAGGAGATGGTCGTCGGCGAGGAATCCCTCGACCTGGCCGACCTGCCCATCATGAGACACAATTTTCATGATGGAGGTCCTTACCTCACGCCGGTGGTCGTAGCCTGCGCACCGGGGAAGGAGCGGCCCAACACTTCGTGGAACCGCATGATGTATGTCGATTCCCATCACCTAGCCATCTACATGTCCCCGCGGCACTTATGGATGTATTTTCAAGAAGCTGAAGCTGCCGATAAGCCTCTTCCCGTCGCCGTGGTCCTAGGGCACCATATAGGCTTCATGCTCTCCGCCTCTGCGCTGGTCCCGCTGGATGAGGACGAATATGAGGTGGCCGGAGGCATCCTGGGTGAACCCCTCCGCGTAGTCCCGTCCGAGGTCTATGGCCCGGAGCTTCTCGTCCCGGCTGATGCCGAGGCGGTCATCGAGGGCGAGATCGTTTCCCAGAGGCGATCCATCGAGGGGCCCTTTGGGGAGTTCACGGGGTACATCGGGCCGCAGAGGCTCTCCTGGCTATTCCGCGCCAGGGCCATCACTCGCCGCCCCGACCCCATCGTGCATTGCGCCTTTGCCGCCCACCTGGACCACCTTTACGCCCATTTTCCCATCGAAGCGAGTATCTTCCAAAGGGTCAAACAGGCTGTGGCGGGCGTGAAGGACCTGACCTGGCTGGATTCGGGCGGGCCCTTCCACCTCGTGATCAGCCTGAAGAAAAGGACCGAAGGAGAGCCGATGCGGGCCGCCCTGGCCGCCCTGAGTGCCAGTAACTTCATCAAACATGTCATCGTCGTGGATGAAGATGTGGACCCGGCAAATGCCCGGGAGGTCATGTGGGCCATCGCCAATTGCGTCCAGGCCGATTCCAGAATCACCCTGTTGAATAACCTGCAGGGGCATCTTATGGATCCTTCCCTGCGTCAAGAGATCAAAGGGGCCGGTCTGGTCATCGACGCCACCCGTCCTGTGGATCGGCCTTACCCACCGAAGGCGGGATTGCCTCCGGAGATTCTCAAAAAGTTTCCTTTGAATGATTATCTAAGGCCCTGAAGGGTCAGGGCTAAAACCTTAAGTTCCGTTGGGTTTAGATACCCAAGGCGAGAGAGGAAGGAACGATGGATATTGCCTACGTGAAATGCCCCCAATGCGCGCAGAGCTTCCACTGTGATGCTCATCTCCTCGAGTTAACCATCTCCCTTCACTGCCCCCATTGCGACTTATATTTTGAACCCCAGGGGGCGGAGAAGAAAAAAGCGATGGGAGGGACTGCGTTCATAGGTCTTGCGAAGATCGATCGCCAGATAATCTACCTTCCTTCTTCGGCGGTGAAAAAACCACGAAGTTGAAAATTTCTATCAGCTTGACTCTCCCCAATTCCATAAACCCTTCTAACCCTCTCTGACTGCCTCCGGCAAATCATCCCGAATATCCGAAGGACAGGTAACGGGTGGTTAGATATGAAAATTATTGAAAGGAATGGATGTAATAGATTAATGATAACTTAATCGTCTAACCCTTGCGGCGAGATCATTTCAGAGATCATTTTGCGGGGTATTTATTTGCAGCTGCCTTTAAAGAGATTGTATAGGAAATTCCTTTTTCAACTTTAGTTCGCATCAGGCGGATCACTTTAGGTACTATTTTTACAAAGGAGGGACCATGAAACGGGAAATCATCGAGACCGATGGAGCTCCCCGCCTTCCCCTGCCTTTTTCCCAGGCGGTGAGACTGGGCAATTTGGTATTCGTCTCGGGGCAAGGCCCTATTGACCCCAAGACGCATGAGGTGAAAGGAGATATCAAAGCTCAGACCGAAAGGATGTTGGAAAATATCAAGGCAATCCTGGAAGCGGCAGGAACGTCGATGGAGAATGTGGTCAGTACCACGGTGTATTTGACCGACTTGAATCATTTTGAGGCGATGAACGAAGTTTACGCCAAGTTTTTCTCGCAAGATCCTCCACCGCGGGCGACGGTCCAAGCTGGGCTTCTTCGGGGGATGCTTGTGGAAATGCAATGCATGGCCTGTGTGCCGCAGCCTTGAGATTTTAGGTCACATTTCAGCTAAGCGGAAGAAAGAGGAAGGAAGGTATTTTCCCAGGAGGAGATGAGGCAAGAAAAGAGATTGAGATCGTAAGAAAAAGATTGGACAGAACTTTTTATGCAGGCGTTATTAGGCAACGAGAGGTTGCAGATCAAGGGGGTTTGGTATGGAGTTGGAGTATCTGGAGGAAGTAAAAAAGCTGCTGCATAGTAGGAATTACAAAGTCGTAGGGACAGACGTAAAGAGGGTGGATTCCCTGGAAAAAGTAACCGGGATGGCCAAATACGCAGCCGATTACCTGATGGAAAAAGTTTTGCACGTGAAAGCCGTCCGGAGTCCGTACGCCCATGCCCTCGTCAAAAGGATAGACAAGGCAAGTGCACTAAAAGTCCCGGGCGTGGAGGCGGTGATCACCGCGCAAGATGTGCCGGGGGAGAACCAAATCGGCTACCTGGTGGATGATCAACCCATCATTACTCCGAAAGCCCGATACATTGGCGACATCGTCGCCCTGGTGGTCGCGCGGGACGAACGAACTGCTTGGCAAGGGGCCGACCAGTTGCGGGTGGAATACGAAGAACTGCCGGCCATCTTTGATCCCCGAGAGGCCTTGAATAACGATATAAAAATTCATGATCATAGCAGAACCGCTACTGAAGTGAAGATCCTCAAAGGAAACGTAGAAGAGGCCTTTAGCCATTGTGATGTGATCGTGGAGAGGGTCTATCGGACCGGCTCGCAAGATCACGCCTATCTCGAGCCGGAAGCGGCAGTGGCCATTCCCACCGGAGTAAGGAGCGTCAACGTAATTGGAACCACCCAGAATCCTTTCCGGACGAGGCATACGGTGGCGCGCGTGCTGGGGTGGAAAGATTCGGACGTGACTGTTATGACTCCATATATTGGCGGGGGATTTGGAGGAAAAGATACTTATGGGCCGCTCATTTGCAGCCTGGCCACGTTGGCCGCGGTCAAACTCGGCCGGCCGGCCATGATCGTCTATTCCCGGTATGAATCTTTCGCCTATCGTTTCAAGCGAGGTCCTTTTGAGATTCGCTACAAAACAGGGGCGACGAAGGATGGCAAGGTGAGGGCCATCCAGGTGGATTACATCGTGGACGCCGGGGGATACGCCACCTGGTCGGTGGGCTTTACCAAAAGAGCCGCCTACCACGCGACTGGAGTCTATGAAATAGGCAATGTTAAAATAGAGGGTTATGCCGTTTATACCAATAACCTGCCCAATGCGGCCTTTAATGGCTTCGGGAATCCTCAGATGCTCTTTGCCGCCGAGTCCCAGATGGACATCATGGCCGAGGCCTTGAATATGGACCCCGTTGAGTTTAGGTTGAAAAATGCCCTGGTCCCCGGCAGCCGGACCGGGACGAACCAACTCCTCGATCATGCCGTTGGGATTAAAGAATTGATCCAGAAGGTTGCGGATCAGGCGAACTGGAAGGGCAAGCGGACCCAGTATGAAAGCGAGCAGAAGGGGAACAAACGCCGGGGCATCGGCGTGGGATGCAGCTGGCATGGTTGTGGCACAACTGGGTTCAAACGCGATTGGGCCGGGGCTTCAGTCATCGTGAACCCGGATGGGAGCGTGACCTATTCGACCGGAATCGTAGAGATCGGGCAAGGAACGATTACTTCCCACGCCATGATGGTGGCCGAAGTTCTGGGGGTTCCTTTTGACCGGGTCAGGGTAGATGCCAATAATACAGGGACGATGCCGGACAGCGGGGAAACTCACGCCCAAAGAGGGACGATCATTGGAGGTACAGCGGCGGTGGATGCCGCTTTAAAGATCCGCAAGAGGATGAACAAGCTCGCCGCCGAACTCTGGGAATGCACCGAGGAGGAGGTAGCCTTTGAGAATGGAGAAAACTACAATCTTAAGAGCCCAGCGCAGAGGATCGCTTTTCAAGACTTGGCTTATGAGATGTACATGAGAGGGATCCCTCCGGCCGAGTATGGGTTTATCAAAGCCAGGAGAGGATACCCTGACCCGGAGACGGGACAGGGAGACCCTTATGCTGCCTATACCTTTGGGTGTACCATTGCGGAAGTGGAAGTCGACTTGGAAACCGGTCAGTTGAATGTTCTCCGGCTGATTCCGGGTGTGGCGGCTGGCAAGATCATCCAGCCGGCGGTTGTCAAAGGTCAAGTATACGGCTGCGGTATGTTGGGGTTGGGCTTTGCCACGACCGAGCGGGTGCTGCGGAAAGACGGTAGGATGCTCAACCCTTCGTATACCGATTATTTGATCCCGACCATCAAGGATATGCCCGAGATGGCTGATCTGGTGGTGGTGGAGGATGAGTACAAGTATTCGGGTTTTGGCGCCAAGGGGGTGGGGGAGATTGCCTTCATCGCTACCCCTCTGGCTATCGCCAATGCCCTTTACCAGGCACTGGGCATCCGTTTCCACGAGATGCCGCTGGATATGGAAAAAATTTATTTTACCCTGAGGGAGAAAAAAAGCCATGGAAGCAGAGGTTAGACCGTTAGCGAAAATGGATTTTGTGGCCCCTTCTTCACTGAAGGAGGTCTTGAGCCTGTTGGAAAAACATGGGAACAAGGCGAAACTGCTGGCCGGAGGAACTGACTTGATTCCCAAGATGAAGAAAAGAGCTATTATGGCCGATCTGGTCATCGATTTAAACCGCATATCCGGCTTATCGCAAATTGAGGTGCGGAACGATGGCCTGCATATTGGCGGACTTACGCGCTTGGCCGAGATCAAGGAGTCGCCCCTGGTCAAGGAAAAGGCACCAGCCCTCGTTCAAGCCATTAGTCTAATGGCTTCGCCCCCCATTCGGAACCGCGCTACCATGGCCGGAAATCTGGGCACTGCCTCCCCGGCCGCAGACACCGCTCCTCCGCTTCTCGTCCTGGACGCATCGGTGAAACTGGAGAGTGCGCGGGGAGAGAGAATCATTCCTCTTTCCGAATTTTTCACGGGGCCGCAGAGTACGGTCAGACGACCAGATGAAATTTTGACCGAGGTGTTTCTTCCAGTTCAAGATGGTAGCTCAGCTTTTTTGAAACTGGGCCGGCGGAAGGCCTTCACCTTATCGGTGGTTTCTGTCGCCGCCTTCGCTCGAATTCGGCGGGGAAAATTTGAAGAAGTGCGCTTGGCTCTGGGGGCGGTGGCTCCGACTCCCATTCGTGGCCGGAGAGTCGAGGAGAATTTGAAGGGTAAAGAAGTGAATGAGCAGAATATTGCGC
This sequence comes from Deltaproteobacteria bacterium, assembly GCA_016875165.1. Classification (GTDB taxonomy): domain Bacteria; phylum Desulfobacterota; class SM23-61; order SM23-61; family SM23-61; genus JAHJQK01. The sequence continues at coordinate 6,060 of VGSF01000013.1, read as the reverse complement.
AGGCCGCAGAAATCATCAAGGGGGAAATAAAACCTATTGCCGATGTCCGCGCCTCAGAGGAATATCGAAGAGAAATGTCTTTAATCTTTACCAGAAGGGTTCTGGAGCAGATCGGGGGGAGGGGGTAAAATGAGGGTACAATTTAAACTGAATGGCCGGGATATAGCCGAAGAGGCTGAGCCATACGAGACTTTGTTGGATTTTCTGCGGGAAAGACTCAACGTGACGAGTGTGAAAAAAGGATGTGATGAAGGAGACTGCGGGGCCTGTACGATTCTCCTGAACGGGAAACCCGTACGGTCGTGCCTTCTCCTTGCCGTGCAGATGCGCGAAGGCGATGAAATTACGACGGTCGAAGGTCTGGCCAAGCAAGGTGAAGTGAACGAGATCCAGGAGGCCTTTATGGAAAAATACGGCTTACAGTGCGGTTTTTGCACACCCGGGATGATCCTCACGGCCAAAGCCTTACTGGATGTGAATCCGCAGCCGACCGTTGAGGAGATCAAGGATCAGTTTGAGGGGAACCTGTGCCGGTGCACGGGTTATGCCCAAATCATTGAATCGGTGCAGCGGGCTGCTGAGCTACGGGCAGGACGACGTTAATTTGTTTCGTATTTCGTGCTCCGGATTTATATTTTTAGCCTGGCAAAATCAAGAACCATCCAACTCGTTTGATCAATAAACAATGCGGTCGGTTCCATCATTGTTTCCACCAGGCATAATCGAACCTGGTCCATTTCCGGCGGAAAAAAATTAAGAAGAAGGAGGTGAAGGCCAAAAAGAAGGCTGGCTAATGAAAAATTTCTATTCCCCAAAAAAAATTATAAGGAGGGAAAAATGAAAAGAAAAAGATTTCTGATGGTTATTTTGCTCGCTCTATCCGTGAGTTTCGTTTCCCAGGTCGCGGTGGCGGCCTATCCGGAAAGGGTCATTACCTGGGTGGTGACCTGGCCGGCCGGAGGAAGGACGGACACGGTTTCCAGAATTTTTGCTCCCGCTCTGGAGAAAATACTGGGGCAACCCGTCGTGGTAGTGAATAAACCCGGAGCCGGAGGGGTTGTGGGGGCGAAAGAAGTGGCCATGGCCAAACCGGATGGCTATACCATCAGTCTCATGTCCATTTCCATGATCTTGACCCAGTATACCGTACCCACGCCGACGAATTTGAAGGACTATCTCCCGGTAGCCCAGCTCTTATCGAGCCCGGCGCTCCTTTCGGTTCATTCCAAAGCTCCCTGGAACAGCCTGAAGGAGTTCGTGGAACATGCCAAGGCCAATCCGGGGAAACTCAAGAATGGGGCGAGCGGCACAGGTACGAGTGACCATCTCTTTGCCTCGGCTTTTCAAAAAGCGGCTGGGATCAAACAGACCCATGTCCCCTATGCCGGAGATGCTCCGGCAGTCACGGCCCTTGCCGGGCGCCATGTGGATTCAAACTTTGCTCCGATGGTAGCCGTCAAGGCGCTCCTTGATGCCGGGGAGTTAAAGGTTCTGGGGGTGGCTGCCAACAGCAGGAGGCCAAATTATTCCAAAGTGCCTACTTGGAAGGAGCAAGGAATTAACGTATCCATAGCAAGTTTTGAAGGTATTTATGTCCCCAAAGGTACGCCTGCTCCGATCGTGGCCATCCTGGAAAAAGCATTGGAAAGGGTTGTGAAAGACCCGGAAGTGATCAGCCGGATCGAAAAAATCGGCGTTGAATTAGATTTTATAAACCATGCGGATTTTATCAAACACGTTTCCGAATCAGACAAGAGTCTTCACGATCTGGTCGAAGAACTTGGATTAAGAGTGGCTCCCAGGTAGTAAGAGCTTGAACCAAGGCAAAGGCCGGGAGGGGGGAACCATTGTTCATTCTGGGCAATGGTTCCCCCGGCCATGGCGGAAATGATCTTGAAATAGAGCGATCCGGATTTTTTCTATATCCTCAATGATCAAAAAAGCGGTGAAGGGGTAGATGCAAAAAAGGGATATTTTTACGGCCGTGTGCATGCTTTTGATTGGCGGATTCATTTATTACGACTCCCTAAAATTCCCCATGCCTGTAGAGTACTTGAAATTCGGAGGAGGGGCGGCGAGTTATCCCCGTCTGCTGGCGGTGATCTTGATCATTCTGGCCGTACTCTTGCTCAAAGAATCCAGGGCACTCCTCAAAGCAAGAAGAGGCACGGAGGAAGCTGTTTCTCCGCGGGTCAGGGATTTGATTTCCGGTTCCCTGACTTTCATTCTGATCCTTTCCCTGGCCTATTCCTATATCATTGATTTCATCGGATTTCGCCTGGGGACTTTTCTTTTTCTCATGGCCGCCATCTTCAAGTTAAAAGGAGCAAAGCCAGCCTTATCGAGCGTCCTCAGTGTTGTGGGCCTATCAGCCGTAGCCACAGGAGTGATTTACGCCCTTTTTCACTTGCTGGTAAGGGTGCCTTTTCCTGTGGGCAAAATCTTTGGGGGGTAATCAGGGTGGATTTTTTTAGCGATGCTCTGAAACTCTATTTTGCCGGGATACATTACTTTTTCGACCCCACGATGATTCTCCTGGTCCTATTGGGAACCATCGTCGGGATCCTCAACGGCTCAATACCCGGGTTGACCTCCACAATGGGCCTGGCTGTCTTTACGCCCTTGACCTTTGGAATGAATCCGGCCAAGGCGATTGTATTTTTAATCGGCATCTACCAAGGCTCGGTCTACGGGGGATCCATTTCGGCCATTATTGTAAATATCCCCGGCACCCCCTCGGCCATCGCCACGGGTTTGGATGGGTATCCTATGTGCCAGAGGGGGGAAGCCGGACGGGCCATTGGGTTCTCCACCGTCGCTTCTTTTCTGGGTGGCCTGATCGGCATTGCCGCCCTTACTTTTACGGCCCCGTCCTTAGCCCGCGTGGCTCTCGGTTTTAGTGCCGAGGAATATGTAGCCTTAGTGGTCTTGGGTTTGAGTATCATCGCCTATATATCTCCCGGTTCATTATTGAGAGGAATGATCGCCGGCACACTGGGTCTTGTACTCGGTACGGTAGGTCAGGACCCGATGACGGCTTATCCCCGGTTCACCTTTAACTTGATCGGGCTTTTCAGCGGCCTGGAACTTATACCGGCTCTGATCGGATTTTTCGGCGTTACCGAGGTCCTGAACCAAATAGGAAAAAAAAGCGCTATCAGGGTCTTTCAGGAATTTAAAAATATCATTCCCGGGTTGGGGGTGATAGCCAGGCTCTGGGCTCTTATTTTACGCTCAAGCTTGATCGGGGTGTTTGTGGGAGCCACTCCTGCAGCCGGCGGTTCCATTGCGGCCATGATGGCCTATGGGGTCGAAAAGAGAATGTCCAAAGATCCAGAAAAATGGGGGAAAGGGACACTGGAAGGGATCATCGCCCCGGAGTCAGCAAACAATGCCAGCGTTGGCGGAGCCTTCATCCCGATGTTGACTTTGGGGATTCCCGGGGACCCGATGACGGCCGTTTTGATTGGAGCGTTGATGATCCATGGGCTAAAGACAGGGCCAGTCTTGTTCACAGCCCATGCTGATTTTGTTTCTTCTATTTTTATCGGCAACACCCTCTCCCTTATCTTTTTGTTGATTCTGGGATTATGCTGCGCCCGATATTTTGCCAAAATGATCAATTCTCCATCTTATATACTGATGCCCCTCATCCTCGCCTTTTGCATGATCGGCTCCTATGCCATTCGCAATAGCCTTTTTGATATTTACGTGGCCGTGTTCTGTGGGATTTTGGGCTACTTGCTCAATAAAGTAAAAATTCCGGTAGCTCCCCTGACGCTTGGGCTAGTCCTCGGACCCATGCTGGAGGAGAATTTCCGGAGGGTAATGATTCTTTCGGAAGGGAAATATACCACCCTTTTCACCCGACCCATTAGTGCGAGTATTTTGATGATTACCGTGGGCTTCCTCTTCTATCCGCATATTCGGTCTTGGTTTAAGAAAAAAAAGGGGGGGCAGAGGATGTAGACCGGGCAGGAAGAGGGGAAACCAAGCAGGGAATGAAGCCTCATATGGCCTTTCAAAGACGTCTGAAAACTGTTATGATAAACATCCTGTCAATTCAAGGGGCGGGTTAAAACTCTTATGCTGGAAAAAATTAAAGTTGAAGATGCGGTGGGCATGAGATTGGCCCATGATCTCACCCGGATTGTTCCGGGAGAATTCAAAGGAGCGGCGTTTCGCAAAGGTCATATAGTACGGAAAGGGGATATTCCCAAACTCCTGGATCTGGGAAAGAAACAGCTTTACGTGCTGAAACTCGCGCCAGGTGAAATCCATGAGGATGAAGCGGCCAAACGCATGGCCCATGCCATTGCCGGTCAAGGCATCGGCTTACGAGGGCCAAGCGAAGGGAAAGTAGATTTTTTAACCAGGGTTTTTGGACTCCTGAAGGTAAACATCCGGGGCGTAAAAAGGATCAACGCCATCGGGTCGCTCATCCTTTCCACGCGGCACAATCATTCCTGTGTTAAACCGGGTGAACTCGTTGCCGGAACCCGAATCATTCCCTTGAGCATTCGGGAGAGCAAAATAAAAAAAGTTGAAGAAATCTGTAAAAAAGAAGGGCCGATTTTAATAATTCTCCATATCCGGCGTAAGAAGGTGGGCATCATTGTAACGGGAAGTGAGATCTTTGAGGAGCGCATCCGGGACCGATCGGCCGGCATCATAAGAGAGAAAGTAGAAAAGTTAGGGTCTAAAGTGGTGCAAACGGCCGTGGTTCCCGATGACCCCCTACGCATCGCCGAAAAAATTCGGGAGATGAAGACTGCGGGTTGTCAGGTGATCGTGGCCACTGGGGGTCTTTCGGTGGATCCGGATGATGTAACCCTTGAAGGCATCCGGAAGGCAGGTGCGGAGGTTATTTTTTACGGAGCACCGGTCCTTCCGGGTTCTATGTCCGCTTATGGACGGCTGGGCAAGGCCGTGCTCCTCGGGGCACCGGCTTGCGTTGTTCATGACCCGGTGACAGCACTGGATCTCTTCCTTCCGCGGGTGTTGGCCGATGATCCTATTTCGCAGGAGGAGGTTGCCCTTCTGGGTCACGGAGGGTTCTGCTTGAAGTGTTCGGTCTGCCGGTATCCTGTGTGCCCAATGGGAAAAGGCGCCTAAAAGCATGCCTAGGCAAGCGGAAAAGTTGAAAGATATGATCGTACTGGTTAGAGGCGGGGGGGAAATGGCCACCGGCGTGGCCCATCGCCTGGCCCGTTCAGGATTTCGCGTTTGCCTTACGGAGATCCCGGAACCTCTGGCCGTGCGCCGAGAAGTCTCTTTCTGCGAAGCGGTATTCGAGGGCCAAAAAGAGGTCGAAGGATTGATGGCTAAAAAGGCGGCCGACAAAGAAGAAATCATGAACCTCTGGGCGGAAGATAAGATTCCGGTGGTGGTCGATCCGCAGGGCGTAATCCGCAAAGAGTTGCATCCGCAGGTACTGGTAAATGCCATCCTAGCCAAGCGAAACTTAAATACCAAAAGGAACCATGCTCCCCTGGTCATCGGGCTCGGTCCGGGGTTTCGGGTGGGAAGGGATTGTCACCTGGTCGTGGAGACCAACCGTGGCCACAGACTGGGGCGGGTGATCGAAGAAGGGGAGGCGGAGGCGAATACGGGCCTTCCCGGGGAGATTTCCGGGTATACCTGGGAAAGGGTCTTGCGCGCCCCGGCAACAGGAAAATTTCAGGGGAAGAAAGAGATTGGAGACCGGGTGGAGAAAGGAGAAGTGGTGGCTGAGGTAGAAGGATTTTCCGTGGCGGCAAAGGTTTCAGGGGTTCTGCGGGGAATCCTGCGCAGCGGCCTTTGGGTGCAGGAAAAGATGAAGGTTGGAGATATAGACCCCCGGGGAGTCCGGGAACATTGTTTTACCATCTCTGAAAAAGCCCGGGCCATTGGCGGGGGGGTGCTGGAAGCCATTTTGATGAGGTATAATAGATCACGGGTGTCCAATTAATAATCGAATAAAGTCAATTGGTTGTCTGGCATGGTGATCAGTTTTGTGCATTTTGGTGGTACGAGTGCCGATAAAATGGGCTTTTTCTCGAAAAGTGAGACACTCAAAAT